>NZ_RJNZ01000009.1:0-81869 GCF_003942865.1 Streptococcus mitis
CTATTATTGCAGTACGTTATCTGTTATTTTTGTCAGTAATATTTATAGTTATTGGCATCTTTTTAAATTTATTGACATGGAAAGTTCTTCTATATTGGAAGGTGGTTTTGATTGATTTTAAGAAATATCAATTTTTCTTTGAATACAATGTTAGTCATTCCAATAAGTTTAATAAGAAATTTAATGAAGTAAGTTTTGAATTAATCACAGGAGAATTATCTTACCTCAGAGGAGATTTTTTATTATAGCTTAGTCAATATTCAAATATCAATCTTTCTAATATTTCTAAAAAAAATAGAAAAATATTTGAATTGAAGAAATTATATTATGATTTTCTATCTTCTATCCATATTCAAGATGAGCAAAATATTGCTTTCTTTGAGGAACAATTGTCCAAGGCGCCAGATTCGAAAGATGGTAAGGCTAAACTCATTGCTAAAGCTCAAGCCATAAAAGATATTGTGTTCAATAAAGAAGCGAACGACTACTTCGACACCACTGAACCTGAAAATAAGCTAGCTCGAATCATATTTTCTTATTATGGCGCTCTTAATGCTCAGCTAAAAGGAGATGAAGCTCGTGCTCGTAGTTTGTTTGAAAGTATCGTCCATGAAAATCCAGAACTCTTTTGTGTACAGGAAGCGAAGAAATATTTAGGAAGTAATAATGTTTCCTAGTACCTTTCGTTTAAATTAAGTAAAAGAGAGTAACCAGGTCAAACAAGACTATGCAACAGTTAAAACGACTAATGAGACGGGAGTGAGGAAGGTGGATTATCTCACCCAAATTTCAAATACAACAGGTGAGGTAGTTAGTGGTGCTTTTAATACAACTGGTGAGGTAGTTGGTAGTGCTTTTAATTGGGTTGTAGAGCATCCAAAAGTAGTAGTTGCTACTGGTTTTGTTATTGGTGCTTTAATTTATGGAGTTACAGTTAGTGCATCTACATTTGGCTTTGGAGTCTCGACAGCGATTCCAGTAATAACAAGTGCTTTCTTATATTTAAGTTCCAGAATAGAGGATAATGATGAAAGAAATATTAAATAACTATTCGTTGAAAATATCTAGATTTGAAATTCCAAAATTATATAATTTTACCAAAATAGTATACATTTGTTTATTTCCTATAGTTTGTCTATCATTTATAGGCATGGTTGTTGAATTATTTAAAGGTGAGGAAATGAATTTTTTGAAATTCATTACTTATACGGTAGTATGTTTTGGGTTTGAGGCATTGCTTTCATTAAACAATAAACTGGTTAAATTAGCTGTAGATAATATCTTTTTGACAGATATTAATTTCGACAAGCACATAAGTTATTATCGTTATGTAGCTGAACACTCGGTTAAGTCACAACAGCTGTTCAATAATGCAAATTGTTTACTAGCTATTGCCCAATCGTTATACTACCAAGGAAAGTTTGAAGAATCGCTTGATAATTTGGAACGTATAAATTTTGAGGATAAAAATTTTAATAAGAAATTTGAGATCCAATTGTACACAGCTTACTTTAAGATTCTTTCTCTAATCCATGCTGATAAGACAGAGGAAATTTCGCACCAAATCGATATGTTAGCTACATTAAAAGTTCGAACAAATTCTCAGGTTGCTAGGAAGACGAATGTAATAAACATAATAAAAGCTATAGAGAATCTTGTTTTAAAGAAAAAATCAAACGACTACTTTGACGCCACTGAACCTGAAAATAAGCTAGCTCGAATCATGTTCTCTTATTACGGAGCTCTCAATGCCCAATTAAAAGGAGATGAAGCTGGTGCTCGTAGTTTGTTTGAAAGCATTGCCGATGAGAATTCAGAGCTTTTCTATGTTCAGAAAGCGAAGAAATATTTAGAAAACACTGATATAAGTTCGTAACTTGTGTCACTTATGTTGATGTGCACAAACAGGATAATAAGATTATGCAACACTTAAAACTACTAACGAGACGGAATTGTGAAAGGTAGAGCTTGGAGAATAGGTTTAAAACTGGGGAAAGTGGGTCATCTCACTCAAACTTTTAATACAACTGGTGAGATAGTTGATAGTATCTCTAATTGGGTTATAGAGTATCCTAAAGAAGTAGTAATTGGAGTTGTAGTAGCGACTGCATTCTTCTTTGGCGGGGAACTTGTCACAGCTGGAGGTGCTTTACTAGCTTATTTAGCTAGTTTGTTTTTATAAATTAGTTTGTAATTTTTTATAGGAGTTTTTTATGTTAGATAATATTTCTAAGAATATCTCGAATTGGTCATCAGTTCGAATCTGTAGCATACTGGAGGTTTTTATTTTATTTTATCTACGTTGGACAATTATTGCAACAGCAATTAGTTTATTATTCGTAAAATCAACCATCTCGATTACATTATTGCTTATTTTTCTAACATTACTGACTATTATCGTTGTAATAACTCATTTTTTAGTAAATCATGTTGCAGAAGTTATTTTATACGAGCAAGTGAATTTTATAAAATATATTTCTCTTTTAACTGAAACTTATGAAAGGCGACCTGATAATAAAACAGGGAATTTAAATGCATTAAATCTGGGTTTAGCTAGGTGTGCTTTCTATCAAGGGAATTTTAGTGAGGCAATCCAATATGCTGAACGAATAAGTGTTAAAAGTTCTAAATTGAATGTGAAACGTATTTATGAACTAAACATCGTATTTATAGAATCATTATCATACCTTCATTTAAGGGAGACAGATGAAATTTCTAAATTTTTAGTATCTTTTGATTGGGAAAAAATTAAAAGAATTGATAAAAATAGAATGTTGGATTTAATTGAACCAGTATCAAAAATACTAAATGGAGAAGTTACAGACTACTTCGACACCACTGAACCTGAAAATAAACTAGCCCGAATCATGTTTTCTTATTACGGGGCTCTCAATGCCCAGCTAAAAGGAGATGAAGCTCGTGCTCGTAGTTTGTTTGAAAGTATCGCTCATGAAAATTCAGAACTCTTTTGTGTTCAGGAAGCGAAGAAATATTTAGAATCAGTGAAATGAGAGTAATATATGAAATTAATTAAAAAAATAGTAAGTAGGGCGACAGAGAATATTCTTCTACAAATTGAGACTATTAGTCAGTTAAGTTATATTATATCAATGATTATAGGAGCATTAGCAATTTTTTTAGAACGTCAACCTGAAACAAAACGGTGGGGTTTAATACTCGCTTTACTGATGCTACTTGTAGTCATCTGGATCTTATACCTACGTTTTGTCCTAAGCAAAGTTATTGTTCTAGTGTTACACGATTCTATTGATCTTAAGCTCTATGTAGACATGTTAAGAGTTCAATTAGAAAAATCTATTAAGCCCTTTAGGGCAACATATCGTGAGAATTACCAAATTATCCAAGGTCGAGTGGCTTATTTAAAAGGAGATTTTCAAGCTGCCAAGGAAAATATGTCCAAATATGATTTGAAAAAAATTTGGAAGAGATTCAGAACCCCTGCGTTTTTAATATCAAGCTTTGAACTATTAACAGTTTCCATTCATCTTCAAGATGCGCAAGATATTGCTTTCTTTGAGGAACAATTGTCCAAGGCACCAGATTTTAAAGGAGGCAAAGCTACACTTGTTGCTCAAGCCCAAGCCATAAAAGATATTGTGTTCAATAAAGAAGTGAACGACTACTTCGACATTACTGAACCAGAAAGTAAGTTAGCTCGAATCATGTTTTCTTATTATGGCGCTCTCAATGCCCAGCTAAAAGGAGATGAAGCTCGTGCCCGTAGTTTGTTTGAAAGTATCGCTCATGAAAATTCAGAGCTTTTCTATGTTCAGGAAGCTAGGAAGTATTTAGAAGAATGAGCAGATATAGTTTTAAAATCTGTCTAAGATAGAATATGTTGATGTAAAGTGAAAAGGGAATTAGAAAGCAAAAATGAACGGTATTATCAACTTAAAAAAAGAAGCGGGGATGACCTCGCATGATGCGGTTTTTAAACTGCGTAAGATTTTGGGGACTAAGAAGATTGGTCATGGTGGGACCTTGGATCCGGATGTGGTGGGTGTTTTGCCCATTGCAGTTGGTAAGGCGACACGCATGGTCGAGTTTATGCAGGACGAGGGTAAGGTCTATGAGGGGGAAATCACTCTAGGTTATTCAACGACGACAGAGGATGCTAGTGGGGAAGTGGTCGCAGAGACACCCGTTCTGTCGCCCTTGGATGAAAAGCTTGTCGATGAAGCAATCGCTAGTTTGACTGGGTCTATTACTCAGATTCCACCTATGTATTCGGCTGTCAAGGTCAATGGTCGCAAGCTCTATGAGTATGCGCGTACTGGTCAGGAAGTGGAGCGTCCAGAACGTCAGGTGACCATTTATCACTTTGAACGAACAAGTCCGATTTCTTATGAGAGCGAACTAGCACGATTCACTTTTCGTGTGAAATGTAGCAAGGGAACCTATATTCGTACCTTATCGGTTGACTTGGGAGAAAAACTTGGCTATGTTGCCCATATGTCTCAGTTAACTCGTACTAGTGCAGCTGGTTTGCAACTAGAAGATGCTCTTACCTTGGAAGAAATTGCTGAAAAAGTGGAGGCTGGCCAATTGGACTTTCTCCATCCTCTAGAGATTGGGACAGGAGACCTCGTCAAAGTTTTACTAACTCCAGAAGAGGCTACAGAAGTACGCTTTGGTCGTTTTATAGAACTCGAACAAACAGATCAAGAATTAGCTGCCTTTGAAGATGATAAATTACTAGCCATTCTAGAAAAACGGGACAATCTCTACAAGCCAAGGAAGGTTTTTAGCTAGTCTAACTGAGGTGTAGGGAGTGTTGTTTCTCCTAGACTATCCAAATCAGACTATAAATTTTGCAAAAAATGTGATAGAATAGACGACGGATAAAAAAACGGAGGATAGCATGCAAAATAGACCAATCATTATCGGAGTGACAGGTGGTTCTGGTGGAGGAAAAACCAGTGTTTCAAGAGCCATTTTATCGCATTTTCCAGATGAAAAGATTTCCATGATTGAGCATGATTCATACTACAAGGATCAGTCTCATTTGACCTTTGAAGAGCGTGTCAAAACCAACTATGACCATCCTTTTGCCTTTGATACAGACTTGATGATTGAGCAGATTAAGGAATTGTTGGCAGGGCGTCCGGTGGACATCCCGACTTATGACTATACAGAGCATACACGGAGTAGCAAGACCTATCGTCAGGAGCCTCAAGATGTCTTTATCGTTGAGGGAATTTTAGTCTTGGAGGACAAGCGTCTGCGCGATTTGATGGATATCAAGATTTTTGTGGATACGGATGATGATGTGCGCATTATTCGTCGTATCAAGCGCGATATGGAAGAACGTGGCCGTAGTCTTGATAGTGTTATTGAGCAGTATTTAGGTGTGGTTAAACCCATGTACCATCAGTTTATCGAGCCGACTAAGCGTTATGCTGATATCGTCATTCCTGAGGGAGTCAGCAATACAGTTGCTATTGACCTTTTGACGACCAAGATTGCAAAGATTTTGGAAGAAGCTCGAAATAGCAAATAATTAGATGTGGAGGCCTTGCCTCCTTTTTCTATTTTTCCCTCATAATGGTACATAAATGGAGATTTTTAGGCATATTTTTGGTATAATAATACCCATGAAAGAGCAAGAAAATGTATAGTAGGTGGAGATGGAAAAGTATTTATCGGTAACAACTTTGACTAAGTATCTGAAAATGAAATTCGATAAAGACCCTTACTTGGAACGGGTCTATTTAACTGGTCAAGTTTCCAACTTTCGTAAACGACCTACTCACCAATATTTCTCCCTAAAAGATGATCACGCAGTCATTCAAGCGACCATCTGGTCAGGGATCTATCAGAAATTAGGCTTCAACCTCGAAGAAGGAATGAAGATCAATGTAATTGGGCGAGTTCAGGTTTATGAACCGAGCGGGAGCTATTCTATCATCATTGAGAAGGCTGAACCTGATGGAGTTGGTGCGCTTGCGATTCAGTTTGAACAACTCAAGAAAAAATTGACAGAAGAAGGCCTGTTTCAAGAACGCTTCAAGCAACCTCTGCCCCAATTTTCTAAGAGAATTGGTGTAGTGACCAGTCGCAGTGGAGCCGTTATTCGAGATATTATCACGACCGTCAGCAGGCGATTTCCAGGTGTCGATATCCTACTTTATCCAACTAAGGTGCAAGGTGAAGGCTCTGCGGAGGAAATTGCTCGAAATATTGCGCGTGCTAATCAACGGGACGACTTGGATTTACTGATTATTGGTCGTGGTGGAGGTTCTATCGAGGATCTTTGGGCCTTTAACGAAGAAATTGTGGTACGTGCTATTTTTGAATCTCGTTTGCCAATCATATCTAGTGTGGGACATGAGACGGATGTGACCTTGGCGGATTTTGTGGCAGATAGACGGGCTGCTACACCAACGGCGGCAGCTGAACTAGCAACACCTGTGACCAAGTTGGATGTATTGGCTCATTTGCAAAATCAGGAAAAACGGATGGCAACGGCAGTCCGAAATGTCCTATCTAAGAACCAAGAAGCTTTGAAAAAATGCAGTCAGTCTGTTATCTTTAGACAGCCAGAGCGTTTGTATGATGGCTATTTGCAACGGCTAGACCAATTACAACTGCGATTAAAACAAAGTTTGCGAACACGGATTTCTGATAACAAACAGACAGTACAAGCAAGGACGCATCGACTGGTACAATTATCACCCGTTACCAAAATCCAACGCTATCAAGACCGTCTAGGTCAGTTGGACAAGCTTCTCCGTAGCCAAATGGCGCTGGTTTATGATGCCAAGGTTGCTGAAGTGAAGCGACTTTCGGAAGCCTTGTTGATGTTGGATACCAGTCGAATCGTGGCGCGTGGCTATGCTATTGTCAAGAAAGAAGAGTCCGTTGTAGATTCGGTTGGGAGTTTGAAGAAAAAAGACCAAGTGACGCTTTTGATGCGAGATGGTCAAGTAGAATTAGAGGTTAAAGATGTCAAAACAAAAGAAATTTGAGGAAAATCTAGCAGAACTAGAGACCATTGTCCAAAGTTTGGAAAATGGTGAAATTGCTCTAGAAGATGCGATTGCTGCCTTTCAAAAGGGCATGGTCTTGTCAAAAGAGCTCCAAGCTACGCTGGATAAGGCTGAAAAGACCTTGGTCAAGGTCATGCAAGAAGACGGAACAGAAAGTGATTTTGAATGAAGAAGCAAGAAAAATTAGCTCTTGTTGAGTCGGTCTTGGACGATTTTTATGGAGACCAGCAGTTTGCCTCTAGTTTACGAGAGTCTGTTCTCTATTCCGTTCATGCTGGTGGCAAGCGTATTCGGCCTTTTCTCTTGTTAGAAGTTTTGGAAGCATTGCAGGTCGCTATTAAGCCTGCTCATGCCCAAGTGGCCGCGGCCTTGGAAATGATTCATACAGGGAGCTTGATTCACGATGATCTTCCTGCCATGGATGATGACGATTACCGTCGAGGGCGTTTGACCAATCATAAGAAATTTGGCGAAGCGATGGCAATTTTGGCTGGAGATGCCTTGTTTCTAGATCCTTACGCCTTGATAGCGCAGGCAGATTTGCCAAGTCAGATCAAGGTAGACTTGATTGCCAACTTATCCCTTGCTTCAGGAAGTCTTGGCATGGTAGCAGGGCAGGTTTTGGACATGGAAGGTGAACATCAACACTTGTCTTTGGAAGAACTTCAGACCATTCATGCCAATAAGACTGGAAGACTACTAGCCTATCCCTTCCAAGCTGCTGCTATTATAGCCGAATTGTCACCTGAAATGCAGGTGAAGCTGAAAACTGTTGGTGAATTGATTGGTCTTGCTTTTCAAGTTCGAGATGATGTGTTAGATGTGACCGCCAGTTTTGAGGAAATCGGCAAGACGCCACAAAAGGACCTGCAGGCAGAAAAGTCAACCTATCCAGCCTTGTTGGGCTTGGAAGAGGCTATTGCCTTTTGTAACCAAACCTTGGACCAAGCTAATGCCAAATTAGAAGATATTGCCCAGCAGGTTCCTTTTGAGATAGAATCGATTGTAAGTGTAGTAGAAAGTTTGAGAATCAATGGCTAAGGAAAGAGTGGACGTACTAGCTTATAAACAGGGTTTGTTTGAAACGCGAGAACAGGCCAAGCGTGGAGTAATGGCTGGTCTAGTCGTAGCAGTCCTTAACGGAGAGCGTTTTGACAAGCCAGGAGAGAAAATTCCAGATGACACCGAGCTAAAACTCAAGGGGGAGAAACTCAAGTATGTCAGCCGTGGTGGTTTGAAACTGGAAAAGGCCTTGCAGGTTTTTGAATTGTCAGTGGAAGGGGCAACAACGATTGATATCGGTGCTTCTACTGGAGGATTTACCGATGTCATGTTGCAAAATGGTGCTGAGTTGATCTTTGCAGTCGATGTCGGTACCAATCAGTTGGCTTGGAAATTACGCCAAGACTCACGAGTTGTCAGCATGGAGCAGTTCAATTTCCGCTATGCTGAAAAGACTGATTTCGAGCAGGAACCAAGCTTTGCCAGTATTGATGTGAGTTTCATTTCCCTCAGTCTGATTCTTCCAGCCTTGCACCGTGTCTTGGCTGAACAAGGCCAAGTTGTGGCTCTAGTTAAGCCCCAGTTTGAGGCAGGTCGTGAGCAGATTGGAAAAAATGGAATCATTCGCGACGCCAAGGTTCATCAGAATGTCCTGGAATCTGTCACAACCATGGCAGTAGAGGAAGGCTTTTCAGTTCTTGGTTTGGACTTTTCTCCCATCCAAGGTGGACATGGAAATATTGAGTTTTTAGCGTATTTGAAAAAAGAAGAGTCAGCAAGTAATCAGGTTCTTGCTGAAATTGAAGAAGTAGTAGAGAGGGCGCATAGTCAATTTAAAAATGAATAAAAAAGAGAGACTTGAAAAAATTAGACGATTTGTGACAGATTATCAAATCGGTACGCAAGAAGAAATTGTAGAACATTTGAAAGAGGCAGGAATCACTGCCACTCAAGCAACGGTATCACGAGATATCAAAGAGCTAGGTATTGTCAAAATTCCTTTGAGAGACAACACCTATGTCTATGAATTGCCAAAATCAATCGTAAAAAGCCTGCAACTGGCTGAAGACAATATCGAATCGGCTGAATTGATGGATAAGATGATCAATCTCCAAGTTATCCCAGGAAATACAGCTTTTGTAAAAGCTCAGTTAATTGAGACTTTTGCGGACAAGATTTTTAGCTGTTTAGCTGATGATAGCTCGATTTTAGTCATTGCCAGAAGTGAAAGTCTAGCTGAGGAAATCTTTGAACAAGTAAAAAATTGGTAGGTCTATATGTTACTTGAAATTTCGATAAAAAACTTTGCCATTATTGAGGCTATTTCCCTTAATTTTGAAAAGGGGATGACTGTCCTGACTGGTGAAACGGGTGCAGGGAAGTCGATTATCATTGATGCTATGAATATGATGTTGGGAGCTCGTGCTACGACAGATGTTATTCGTCATGGTGCGACAAAGGCAGAGATTGAGGGGCTTTTCTCAGTTGAGAATAGTCGCCTTTTGCAGGAAATTTTTGATGAGCAAGGTTTGGAATTGGGTGATGAGATTATCATCCGTCGGGAAATTCTGCAAAATGGTCGTAGTATCAGCCGTGTCAATGGCCAGATGGTCAATCTGTCTGTTTTGCGTGCTATCGGGCAACATCTTGTGGATATTCATGGTCAGCATGACCAAGAAGAGTTAATGCGTCCTCAACTGCACATCCAGATGTTGGATGAATTTGGCGATGCAGCTTTTTGGGACTTGAAAGAAACCTATCAAACGAGTTTTGATGCCTATCGAAAAATGCGCAAGCAGGTTCTGGAAGTCAAGAAAAACCAACAGGAACACAAGGCTCGTATTGAAATGTTGGAATTTCAAATGGCAGAGATTGAAGTGGCAAACTTGCAGGCTGGAGAAGACCTGGCTCTAAACCAAGAGCGAGAGAAGCTCATCAACCATAAAAACATTGCGGATACGCTGACCAATGCCTATAGTATGTTGGACAATGAAGATTTTTCAAGTCTGGCCAATGTTCGTTCAGCCATGAATGACATGGAAAGTGTCGAAGAGTACGACCCTGAATACCGTGAAATTTCAAGCTCACTGTCTGAGACCTACTATGTCTTAGAAGACATTAGCAAACGTTTGGAAGCTATTATTGAGAATCTTGATTTTGACGGCAATCGCCTCATGCAGGTTGAGAATCGTTTGGACCTCCTTCATACCATTACCCGTAAGTATGGTGGGACTGTAGACGATGTCTTGCTTTATTTTGCCAAGATTACGGAAGAATACAATCTCTTGACGGGCAATAATCTTTCATCTGAGGACATGGAAGCAGAGCTCAAGAAATTGGAAGTCAATCTTGTCGATTTAGCAGGTCAGCTTGCATCTGCTCGTCATGACTTGGCTCAGCAGCTTGAAGCAGAGATTAAACAAGAACTGCAAGATCTTTATATGGAAAAAGCCCAGTTTCTGGTTCGTTTTAGCAAGGGCAAATTCAGTCGTGAGGGCAATGAAATGGTCGAGTTTTACATTTCAACCAATCCTGGTGAAGACTTTAAACCCTTGGTTAAGGTTGCATCTGGCGGAGAATTGTCTCGCCTCATGCTAGCCATTAAGTCTGCCTTTTCTCGTAAAGAGGGCAAGACAAGTATTGTCTTTGATGAGGTGGATACGGGAGTTTCAGGACGTGTAGCTCAGGCTATTGCACAGAAGATTCACAAGATTGGCCAACATGGGCAGGTTCTAGCTATTTCCCATTTACCACAAGTGATTGCGATTGCGGATTATCAATTCTTTATTGAGAAGATTAGCAATGACCATTCAACAGTTTCGACTGTTCGTCTCTTGACGGTTGAAGAGCGAGTGGAAGAAGTTGCTAAGATGTTGGCAGGTGATGATGTGACGGAAGCAGCCCTGACACAAGCCAGAGAATTGTTGAGAAACAGGGAGAAATAAGATGACAGACTATTATGTAATTGGAGATGTTCACGGAAAAGCTGGGATGCTGGAAGACCTTCTCAAAACATGGGATGGTCAGATCCAGTTGCTTTTTCTAGGGGACTTGATTGACCGTGGTGAAGATAGTCGCCGTGTCCTTGAAATGGTCAAGAACTTGGTTGACAATCAAGGGGCGATCTGTTTGTCAGGAAACCACGAGTATATGTTTTTGACTTGGCTAGATGACCCAGAAGAAAGCTATGATCACTATCGTCGCAATGGTGGAGATACAACCATTAACTCTATCCTAGGTCGTCCCTTGGATGCACCAGTTGACGGAGTAGAAGATGCCAAGCGTGTTGCTACTGAAGCAGCAGACTTGGTCAAGTTTATTCGTCAAATGCCATTTGTGGTAGAGACAGACAAGTATATCTTTGTACATGCTGGTATTGATTTGACCTTGGATGACTGGCGTGAAACCACAGATTATAAAAAAGTCTGGCTTAGAAAACCATTCCACGAAGCAGAAAATCATACTGGAAAAATCATTGTCTTTGGTCATACACCGGTTTATGGTTTGTTAAAGCAAGACCGAGGTACAGCTGAGCTTTGGACTACAGAAGATGGTAAGATTGGGATGGACGGAGGAGCTGTCTATGGTGGTGTCCTTCACGGGATTGTCTTTACAGACCAAGGAATGACAGAACACCACTTTATCGAAAATGACGGCTTTGTTGCTGAAGATTAGTACTCCTAGCAGGGTATGGTCTTGTCAAAAAGTCAAAAACAATTTATAATAAATAGATACCCTGAAAGGAAGAGAATCATGAACTTAGAAGAATTGAAAAAACGACAGGAGAAGATCCGGAACTTCTCTATTATCGCCCATATTGACCACGGAAAGTCGACTCTAGCAGACCGCATTTTGGAAAAGACAGAGACCGTTTCAAGCCGTGAAATGCAAGCTCAGCTTTTGGATAGCATGGATCTAGAACGGGAACGTGGAATTACCATTAAGTTGAATGCCATCGAGTTGAATTACACTGCAAAAGATGGGGAAACTTATATTTTCCACTTGATAGACACACCTGGGCACGTGGACTTTACCTATGAAGTTTCACGTTCGCTCGCTGCCTGTGAGGGTGCTATTTTGGTGGTCGATGCCGCTCAAGGTATTGAGGCTCAAACCCTTGCTAACGTTTATCTAGCCTTGGACAATGATTTGGAAATCATGCCAGTCATTAACAAAATTGACCTACCAGCTGCAGATCCTGAGCGCGTGCGTACAGAGATTGAAGATGTCATTGGTTTGGATGCCAGCGAAGCAGTCCTAGCATCTGCCAAGGCTGGTATTGGTATTGAAGAAATCCTCGAGCAAATCGTGGAAAAAGTGCCAGCGCCAACAGGTGATGTGACGGCGCCTCTTAAGGCCTTGATTTTCGACTCTGTTTACGATGCTTACCGTGGGGTTATCCTCCAAGTGCGTGTCATGGACGGAGTGGTTAAACCTGGCGATAAGATTCAGCTCATGAGCAATGGTAAGACCTTTGATGTGACAGAAGTTGGTATTTTTACACCCAAGGCAGTTGGTCGTGATTTCCTTGCGACTGGTGACGTTGGTTATATTGCTGCTTCTATTAAGACAGTTCAGGACACTCGTGTGGGTGATACCGTTACCTTGGCAACCAATCCTGCGGCTGAGCCATTACATGGTTACAAGCAGATGAATCCTATGGTCTTTGCGGGTCTCTATCCTATCGAGTCAAACAAGTACAATGACCTGCGTGAAGCCCTTGAAAAATTGCAACTGAATGATGCTAGTCTTCAGTTTGAACCAGAAACATCTCAGGCACTTGGATTTGGTTTCCGTTGTGGATTTCTTGGACTCCTCCATATGGATGTTATCCAGGAACGTTTGGAACGTGAGTTCAATATCGACCTCATCATGACAGCTCCATCCGTTATCTATAAGGTTAATTTGACCGACGGTGAGTCTATGGATGTGTCTAACCCATCTGAGTTCCCAGACCCAACTAAGATTGCGACCATTGAGGAACCTTATGTTAAGGCGCAAATCATGGTACCACAGGAGTTCGTCGGAGCAGTAATGGAGCTGGCTCAGCGCAAGCGTGGTGACTTTATGACTATGGACTATATTGATGATAACCGTGTCAATGTTATCTATCAAATTCCACTGGCTGAAATTGTCTTTGACTTCTTTGATAAGCTTAAGTCTTCGACTCGTGGTTATGCAAGCTTTGACTACGAATTGTCAGAGTACCGTCCATCTAAGCTGGTGAAAATGGATATCCTTCTCAATGGAGACAAGGTGGATGCCCTCAGCTTTATCGTTCACAAGGACTTTGCCTACGAACGTGGAAAACTCATCGTTGATAAGCTCAAGAAAATTATTCCTCGTCAACAATTTGAGGTGCCAATTCAAGCAGCAATTGGACACAAGATTGTGGCTCGTACTGATATCAAGGCCCTTCGTAAGAACGTACTTGCTAAATGTTATGGTGGTGACGTTTCTCGTAAGCGTAAGCTACTGGAAAAACAAAAAGCTGGTAAGAAACGCATGAAAGCCATCGGATCAGTTGAAGTTCCACAAGAAGCCTTCCTCAGCGTTTTGAGTATGGATGAAGAGTAGAAGTATAAAGAAAAACATTTTATTGTTGATAGACTTTAAATATCAAACAACAAAGATAAATAAAAGAAGATCAAATGGTCTTCTTTTTTATTTGTTTTACGAATAAATAGATGAGTAGAAAAAGAAATGGAGATATTTATGAAAATCACAAACTATGAAATCTATAAGTTGAAAAAATCAGGTTTGACCAATCAACAGATTTTGAATGTCCTAGAATACAGTGAAAATGTTGATCAAGAACTGTTGTTAGGTGATATTGCAGATATATCAGGTTGCCGAAATCCAGCCGTTTTTATGGAACGTTATTTTCAGATAGACGATACGCATTTGGAGAAGGAGTTTCAAAAATTTCCATCTTTCTCTATTTTAGATGACTGTTACCCTTGGGATTTGAGTGAAATATATGATGCTCCTGTGCTTTTATTTTACAAGGGAAATCTTGACCTCTTGAAATTTCCTAAGGTAGCAGTCGTAGGAAGTCGTGCTTGTAGCAAACAGGGAGTTAAGTCAGTTGAAAAAGTCATTCAGGGATTGGAAAATGAACTGGTTATCGTCAGTGGATTAGCCAAGGGCATTGACACAGCCGCTCATATGGCAGCTCTTCAGAATGGCGGAAAAACCATTGCAGTGATTGGAACAGGACTGGATGTGTTTTATCCTAAAGCCAATAAACGCTTGCAAGACTACATCGGCAATGATCATCTGGTTCTCAGTGAGTATGGACCAGGCGAACAACCTCTGAAATTTCATTTTCCTGCCCGTAATCGCATCATTGCTGGACTTTGTCGTGGTGTGATCGTAGCAGAGGCTAAGATGCGCTCAGGTAGTCTCATTACCTGTGAGCGAGCAATGGAGGAAGGGCGCGATGTCTTTGCTATTCCTGGTAGCATTTTAGATGGACTATCAGACGGTTGCCATCATTTGATTCAAGAAGGGGCAAAATTGGTTACAAGCGGGCAAGATGTGCTTGCGGAATTTGAATTTTAATACTCTTCGAAAATCTCTTCAAACTACGTCAGCTTCCATCTGCAACCTCAAAACAGTGTTTTGAGCAACCTGCGGCTAGCTTCCTAGTTTGCTCTTTGATTTTCATTGAGTATAAGAAGAAAGTCCCCTTACTAGACAAACTTTTCTTCTATATATAGGAGCTAAGTCTTGACAGTTATGGCAAAATGGTTTACACTTTATAAAGTTTATTACTTTGAAAAGGTGTGATACTGTGGCTACGGCAACAAAAAAGAAAAAATCAACAGTTAAAAAAAATCTAGTAATCGTGGAGTCGCCTGCTAAGGCCAAGACGATTGAAAAATATCTAGGCAGAAACTACAAGGTTTTAGCCAGTGTCGGGCATATCCGTGATTTGAAGAAATCCAGTATGTCCGTCGATATTGAAAATAATTATGAACCGCAATATATCAATATCCGAGGAAAAGGCCCGCTCATTAATGACTTGAAAAAAGAAGCTAAAAAAGCTAATAAAGTTTTTCTGGCGAGTGACCCGGACCGTGAAGGAGAAGCGATTTCTTGGCATTTGGCTCACATTCTCAACTTAGATGAAAATGATGCCAACCGTGTGGTCTTCAATGAAATCACCAAGGATGCGGTCAAAAATGCTTTTAAAGAACCACGCAAGATTGATATGGACTTGGTCGATGCCCAACAGGCTCGTCGTGTCCTAGACCGCTTGGTGGGGTACTCGATTTCCCCTATTTTGTGGAAGAAGGTCAAGAAAGGCTTGTCAGCAGGTCGCGTCCAGTCTATTGCGCTTAAGTTAATCATTGACCGTGAGAATGAAATCAATGCCTTCCAACCAGAAGAATACTGGACAATTGATGCTGTCTTTAAAAAGGGAACCAAGCAATTTCAGGCTTCCTTCTATGGAGTGGATGGTAAAAAGCTGAAACTGACTAGCAATGATGAGGTCAAGGAAGTCTTGTCTCGTCTGACTAGCAAAGATTTTTCAGTGGATCAGGTAGATAAGAAAGAGCGCAAACGCAATGCTCCATTACCTTATACTACTTCATCTATGCAGATGGATGCTGCCAATAAAATTAACTTCCGTACTCGAAAAACCATGATGGTTGCCCAACAGCTCTATGAAGGAATTAATATCGGTTCTGGTGTTCAAGGTTTGATTACCTATATGCGTACCGATTCGACTCGTATCAGTCCTGTAGCGCAAAATGAAGCAGCAAGTTTTATTACGGACCGTTTTGGTAGCAAGTATTCTAAGCATGGTAGCAAGGTTAAAAATGCTTCAGGAGCTCAGGATGCCCACGAGGCTATTCGCCCGTCTAGTGTTTTTAATACACCTGAAAGTATTGCTAAGTATCTGGACAAGGATCAGCTCAAGCTTTATACTCTTATCTGGAATCGTTTTGTAGCGAGCCAGATGACAGCTGCTGTCTTTGATACCATGGCTGTAAAATTGTCTCAAAATGGGGTTCAATTTGCTGCTAATGGTAGTCAGGTTAAGTTTGATGGTTATCTTGCCATTTATAATGATTCTGATAAGAATAAGATGTTACCAGATATGGCTGTTGGAGATGTGGTCAAGCAGGTTAATAGCAAACCAGAGCAACATTTCACTCAACCGCCTGCTCGTTATTCTGAAGCGACCCTTATCAAGACCTTGGAGGAAAATGGGGTTGGACGTCCGTCAACCTACGCACCAACCATTGAAACTATTCAGAAACGTTATTATGTTCGCCTTGCAGCCAAACGCTTTGAACCGACAGAGTTGGGAGAAATTGTTAATAAGCTCATCGTTGAATATTTCCCAGATATCGTAAACGTGACCTTCACAGCTGAAATGGAAGGCAAGCTGGATGACGTCGAAGTTGGAAAAGAGCAGTGGCAACGTGTCATTGATGCCTTTTACAAACCATTCTCTAAGGAAGTCGCCAAGGCTGAAGAAGAAATGGAGAAAATCCAGATCAAGGATGAACCAGCTGGATTTAATTGTGAAGTGTGTGGCAGTCCAATGGTTATTAAACTTGGTCGATTTGGTAAGTTCTACGCTTGTAGCAATTTCCCAGATTGTCGTCATACCCAAGCAATCGTGAAAGAGATTGGTGTTGAGTGTCCAAGTTGTCATCAGGGACAAATCATTGAGCGTAAAACCAAACGTAACCGCCTTTTCTATGGTTGCAATCGCTATCCAGATTGTGAATTTACCTCTTGGGACAAGCCTGTTGGTCGTGACTGTCCAAAATGTGGCAATTTCCTCATGGAGAAAAAAGTCCGTGGTGGTGGTAAGCAGGTTGTATGTAGTAATGGCGACTACGAAGAAGAAAAGATTAAATAAGAGGAGAGTCCTGAAAGTGAATTTCAGGCTCTTTTTGGTTGGAGCTTGACAAAATTCATCATTGTATGCGAAACTAGAAGAAGATTATTTTATACTCAATGAAAATCAAAGAGCAAACTAGGAAACTAGCCGCAGGTTGCTCAAAGCACTGCTTTGAGGTTGCAGATAAGACTGACGAAGTCAGGAACCATACCTACGTCAAGGCGACGCTGACGTGGTTTGAAGAGATTTTCGAAGAGTATTAACTAGGAGAAGTTATGCGTATTATCTATCTAATTATTGGTTTTTTATCACTGGCCTTGGCTATTATTGGGGTTGTTTTACCCTTGTTGCCTACAACGCCTTTTCTTTTGTTGTCTATTGCTTGTTTTTCAAGAAGTTCCAAGCGCTTCGAAGATTGGCTTTATCATACCAAGCTCTATCAGAGTTATGTAGCTGATTTTCGCGAGACTAAGTCCATTGCGCGTGAACGAAAGAAAAAAATTATCGTATCTATCTACATCTTGATGGGAATTTCCATTTATTTTGCCCCTCTTTTACCGGTCAAAATCGGTCTGGGTGCTTTGACCATCTTTATCACTTATTATCTCTTCAAGGTCATTCCGGATAAAGAATAAAAAATAGTAACTATTTTCCTTGATATAAATGAAAGCATATTCATAATAATATGATATAATAAATTCAAAGTAATCTTCAAGGAGAATCAAATGATTTACGAATTTTGTGCTGAAAATGTGACCTTGCTTGAAAAAGCGATGCAGGCTGGAGCTCGTCGAATCGAACTTTGTGACAATCTAGCAGTTGGTGGGACAACTCCCAGCTATGGAGTGACCAAGGTAGCGGTTGAACTGGCAGCTAACTACGATACGACCATCATGACAATGATTCGTCCACGTGGTGGCGACTTTGTCTATAATGACTTAGAAATTGCTATTATGCTAGAAGACATTCGTTTGACTGCTCAATCTGGCAGTCAAGGAGTTGTATTTGGGGTTTTAACTGCTGATAAGAAGTTGGATAAGCCTAATCTGGAGAAGTTGATAGCTGCGTCAAAAGGAATGGAAATTGTCTTTCATATGGCCTTTGATGAATTGAGTGATAATGATCAACTGGAAGCTATTGACTGGCTTAGTCAAGCTGGAGTCACTCGTATCCTAACTCGCGCTGGTGTGTCTGGCGACTCCTTAGAAAAACGCTTTGCTCACTATCACAGAATTTTGGAACACGCTAAAGGTAAGATTGAAATTCTACCAGGTGGGGGGATTGACCTTGACAACCGTCAAACCTTTATTGACCAGCTGGGCGTGACACAATTGCACGGAACCAAGGTTGTCTTTTAAAAAATAGAAAGGAACTGCTAGCTTTGGGTAGCAGTTTTCACTTATGTTTGAAATTTTTAAATCCTATCAGTTGAATCAAGAAAAGGCTTATGATTATGGTTTTGTAGAAAATAGTGGAGTCTGGACCTATAGTTGCCAGATTTTGCAGGGTGACTTTGTCATGACTGTGTCCGTAGTTGATGGAAACTTGAGCTTTCAAGTCTTTGATCAGGAAACAGGTGACCTCTATCCTCACGTTCATATGGAAAGCATGAGAGGAAGTTTTGTCGGAAATGTCCGTGAGGCTTGTCTGGAGATTCTTTACCAGATTCGGAAGGCTTGTTTTGATGTGCAAGATTTTATCTGCTCTCAGACTAAGCGAATCATGACTCAGGTTCAGGAACAGTATGGTAATCAGTTGGAATATCTATGGGAGAAATCTCCTGATACGGCAGTATTACGTCATGAAGGCAATAAAAAGTGGTATGCCGTCTTGATAAAAATCTCTTGGGATAAGCTGGAAAAGGGCAGAGAAGGACAGGTGGAAGCAGTCAACCTCAAACATGACCAAGTAGCTGATTTACTTTCAAAAAAGGGAATTTATCCAGCCTTTCATATGAACAAACGCTACTGGATTAGTGTGGCCCTTGATGATACTTTATCAGATAAAGAAGTATTGGAATTGATGGAAAAAAGTTGGAACTTAACCACTAAAAAATGAAATATTTCAAGATTTTTCAAGAACTTTCAATTAGCAAAATATTCTCTACTGAAGAAATTTTCAGAAAATATTGGATTTTTTCTTGACAAGTACTTTTGCCTATGCTAAAATACTAAACAAGATATTAAACGAAGGAGAAAGTCAAACATGAAAACAGCTAAGTTTAATCAATTCGCTTTGTTGTTGAGGTACTCGGGCTAGTGCAAAAAGCATTAGTCCTGTTTGGCTTACCAAGCGGGAGTGAATCAACATCTCGCTTGGACTTCTGAGCGAGATGTTTTTTTAAAACCACATTTGGAAAAGGGGAAATTTTATGAGAACAGTTGAATTTCTAGATACCAGCCTTCGGGATGGAGAACAGACACCGGGTGTTAATTTTTCAATCAAGGAAAAAATTGCCATTGCAAGACAGCTGGAGAAATGGGGCATTTCAGCAATTGAAGCTGGTTTTCCAGCGGCTAGCCCAGACTCATTTACGGCAGTGCAGGAGATTGCTAAGGTCTTGAAGAAAACGGCGGTGACTGGTTTGGCACGCTCTGTCAAGTCTGATATTGATGCTTGTTACGAGGCGCTTAAGGATGCTAAGTATCCACAGGTTCATGTCTTTATTGCTACTAGTCCGATTCACCGCAAGTATAAGCTCAATAAGAGCAAGGAAGAGATTTTGGAAGCTATTAAGGAGCATGTTTCTTACGCCCGTTCTAAGTTTGAAGTGGTTGAATTCTCTCCTGAAGATGCAACTAGAACAGAGTTGGATTTCCTCTTGCAAGTTGTTCAAACAGCGGTTGATGCAGGGGCGTCTTATATCAATATTCCTGATACGGTAGGATTTACCACACCAGAGGAATACGGAGCTATCTTCAAACACTTGATTGAGAATGTCAAGACAGATCGTCAGATTATCTATTCACCACACTGTCATGATGACCTCGGAATGGCAGTAGCTAATAGCCTTGCTGCTGTCAAGAACGGAGCAGGACGTATTGAAGGGACTATCAACGGTATTGGGGAGCGAGCTGGGAATGCTGCTTTGGAAGAAATTGCAGTAGCCCTCAATATTCGCCAAGATTACTATCAAGCAGAAACTAGTATTGTTTTAAATGAAACTATCAATACATCAGAAATGGTTTCTCGCTTCTCAGGAATTCCAGTTCCTAAAAACAAGGCCGTCGTTGGAGGTAATGCCTTCTCTCACGAATCTGGTATTCACCAAGACGGAGTCCTTAAAAATCCTCTTACCTATGAAATCATCACCCCTGAATTAGTCGGTGTTAAGAGCAATAGTCTTCCACTTGGAAAATTGTCTGGTCGCCATGCCTTTGTCGAGAAACTAAGAGAATTGGCCCTAGACTTTACAGAAGAGGACATCAAACCACTCTTCGCTAAGTTCAAGGCACTGGCCGACAAGAAACAAGAAATCACAGATGCAGATATTCGTGCTCTGGTAGCTGGAACCATGGTTGAAAACCCAGAAGGATTCCACTTTGATGATTTACAACTTCAAACTCATGCGGATAATGACATTGAAGCGCTTGTTAGCCTGGCCAATATGGATGGTGAGAAAGTCGAATTTAATGCGACAGGGCAAGGTTCCGTTGAAGCAATCTTTAACGCTATCGACAAGTTCTTTAACCAATCCGTCCGCTTGGTGTCCTACACTATTGACGCTGTGACAGATGGAATTGATGCCCAAGCTCGGGTTTTGGTCACTGTTGAAAACAGAGATACAGAAACCATCTTTAATGCAGCAGGGCTTGATTTCGATGTGTTGAAGGCTTCTGCTATTGCCTATATCAATGCTAATACCTTTGTTCAAAAAGAGAATGCTGGTGAGATGGGACGCAGTGTTTCCTATCGTGACATGCCTAGTGTGTAAAGGAGAATGCTATGACAAAAAAAATAGTAGCTCTAGCAGGGGACGGAATTGGCCCAGAAATCATGGAGGCTGGTTTAGAGGTTCTGGAGGCTCTAGCTGAAAAAACAGGTTTTGACTATGAGATTGACAGACGACCCTTCGGAGGTGCAGGTATCGATGCTGCAGGGCATCCCTTACCTGATGAAACCCTCAAGGTATGTCGTGAAGCAGATGCCATTCTCCTAGCGGCTATCGGTAGTCCTCAGTATGATGGAGCAGCGGTTCGGCCTGAACAAGGCTTGCTGGCTCTCCGTAAGGAACTCAATCTCTATGCTAATATTCGCCCTGTCAAAATCTTTGACAGTCTCAAGCATTTGTCACCACTAAAATCAGAACGAATTGCTGGTGTAGATTTTGTCGTTGTACGGGAGTTGACTGGCGGGATTTACTTTGGGGATCATATTCTTGAAGAGCGTAAAGCGCGTGATATCAACGACTATAGCTACGAGGAAGTGGAGCGGATTGTTCGCAAAGCTTTTGAAATTGCAAGAAATCGCAGAAAAATCGTTACTAGTATCGATAAGCAAAATGTTCTAGCGACCTCAAAAATCTGGCGGAAAGTAGCTGATAAGGTCTCACAGGATTTCCCAGATGTAACCTTGGAACACCAGCTGGTAGACTCAGCTGCCATGCTCATGATTACCAATCCTGCCAAGTTCGATGTTATCGTAACGGAGAATCTTTTCGGAGATATCTTATCTGATGAATCAAGCGTTCTATCTGGTACACTTGGAGTTATGCCATCAGCCAGTCATTCTGAAAATGGACCAAGTCTTTATGAACCTATTCACGGTTCAGCGCCTGATATTGCAGGTCAAGGAATTGCCAATCCTATTTCCATGATTTTATCAGTTGCCATGATGTTGAGAGATAGTTTCGGACGTTATGAGGATGCAGAGCGTATCGAGCGTGCTGTTGAGGCAAGTTTAGCAGCTGGAATTTTAACGAGAGATATAGGAGGACAGGCTTCGACCAAGGAAATGACGGAAGCTATTATTGCAAGGTTATGAAGTTAGACGAAAAAATTACTCTAGTCCTTTTGATTTGGAATGTCATGGTTTTCTTGATTTATGGTATTGACAAATCCAAGGCAAGGAGAGGGGCTTGGCGCATCCCTGAGAAAATCTTACTAATTTTAGCCTTTACTTGTGCTGGTTTTGGGGCCTGGTTAGCAGGAATCATCTTTCACCACAAGACTCGAAAATGGTATTTTAAAACAGTTTGGTTTCTAGGGATGGTGTCCACACTAGTAGCCTTATATGTTATTTGGAGGTAATGGATGGCAGGAAAATCGATTTTTGATAAATTATGGGACCGTCATGTCATCACAGGAGAAGAGGGGCAGCCCCAACTCATGTATGTGGACCAGCACTATATTCATGAAGTGACCAGCCCTCAGGCTTTTCAAGGTTTGCGTGATGCAGGTCGCAAATTGAGACGACCAGACTTGACATTTGGAACTTTTGACCACAATGTCCCGACGGTCAATATCTACGATATTCGAGATGTCATTTCCAAGGCTCAAATTGATAAGCTAGCTGAAAATGTTGAGGAGTTTGGGATTGAACATGTCGCCCATGGTTCTGAAAAACAAGGAATTGTTCACATGGTTGGTCCAGAAACAGGACGGACCCAACCGGGGAAATTCATTGTCTGTGGAGACAGCCATACGGCAACCCATGGAGCTTTTGGAGCCATCGCCTTTGGAATTGGGACCAGCGAGGTCGAGCATGTCTTTGCGACACAGACACTCTGGCAGGTCAAACCCAAGAAAATGCTGGTAGAATTTACTGGCGTCCCTCAAAAAGGAGTTTATTCCAAGGATTACATTTTAGCCTTGATTGCCAAGTACGGCGTTGCTTGTGGTGTTGGCTACGTGGTGGAATATCGTGGACAAGCTATTGATGCACTGAGCATGGAAGAGCGAATGACCATCTGCAATATGTCCATCGAGTTTGGATCTAAGATGGGAATCATGAATCCGGATCAGACGACTTATGACTATCTCAAGGGACGCGAATGTGTTCCAGAGGACTTTGAAGAGGCTGTGGCGGATTGGAAAACAATTATCAGTGATGATGATGCTGTTTACGATAAGGTTATCCAGATGGATATCTCAGACTTGGCTCCTATGGTGACCTGGGGAACCAACCCTGCTATGGGGGTTGACTTTGACAGTATCTTCCCAGAAATCAAAGATATGAATGATGAGCGAGCCTACAATTACATGGACTTGGAGCCTGGTCAAAAGCCAGCAGATATTGAACTAGGTTATATCTTTATCGGCTCTTGTACAAATGCTCGTCTCAGCGACTTGCAACTGGCTGCGCGATTTGTCAAAGGAAAGAAAATAGCACCCAACTTAACGGCTATCGTAGTTCCAGGCTCTCGTCCTGTCAAACGAGCTGCTGAGAAGTTGGGCTTGGACAAGGTCTTTCTGGATGCTGGATTTGAGTGGAGAGACCCAGGTTGCTCTATGTGCCTAGGGATGAATCCTGACAAGGTCCCTGATGGTGTTCACTGCGCCTCAACCAGCAACCGTAACTTTGAAGACAGACAAGGCTTTGGTGCTAAGACTCATCTCTGCAGTCCAGCCATGGCAGCAGCAGCAGCTATTGCAGGGCGTTTCGTAGATGTTCGGCAAATGCCAGAAGCCCAGTAAGGAGAGGATATGGAGAAATTCACAGTTTATACGGGAACGACCGTTCCTCTCATGAATGATAACATCGATACCGACCAAATCCTTCCCAAGCAGTTTCTCAAGTTAATTGATAAAAAAGGCTTTGGTAAGTACCTCATGTATGCTTGGCGTTATCTAGACGACAAGTATACTGAGGACCCAGACTTTGTCTTTAACCGACCTGAATACCGCAAAGCCAGTATTCTCATTTCAGGGGATAACTTTGGGGCAGGATCTTCGAGGGAGCACGCCGCTTGGGCTCTAGCGGACTATGGTTTTAAGGTTGTGATTGCGGGGTCTTTCGGTGATATTCATTACAATAATGAACTCAATAATGGCATGTTGCCTATTGTACAGACCAGAGAGGTTCGAGAGAAACTAGCTCAGCTACAACCGACTGACCAGGTAACTGTGGACTTGGAACAACAAAAAATCATCTCACCAATTGGAGAATTCACTTTTGAAATCGATAGCGAATGGAAACACAAACTCTTAAATGGTTTGGATGATATCGGTATCACCTTGCAGTATGAAGATTTGATTGCTGCTTATGAAAAACAACGACCAGCCTACTGGCAGGATTAGAAGAAAATTAGAAAAGGAAATAGAACTATGACAAAACACATTCAATGGAACGGAACACTTTCACAAGAAGGCTATGACATTTTAAAAGGTGAGGGCGGATGTATCGTTTGCCCTACAAAAGTTGGTTACATCATCATGACTAGCGATAAGGCTGGTCTTGAACGTAAGTTTGAAGCCAAAGAACGTAACCGTAACAAACCAGGTGTTGTTCTCTGCGGTAGTATGGATGAGCTTCGTGCTTTAGCACAGCTTAACCAAGAAATTGAAGCCTTTTACCAAAAACATTGGGATGAAGATATTCTTCTTGGTTGTATCCTTCCTTGGAAACCAGAAGCCTTTGAAAAACTAAAAGATTATGGAGATGGCCGTGAAGAACTGATGACGGACGTGCGTGGTACTAGCTGCTTTGTTATCAAGTTCGGGAAAGCTGGTGAACAATTGGCTGCCAAACTTTGGGAAGAAGGTAAAATGGTTTATGCCTCATCAGCCAACCCATCTGGTAAAGGAAACCGTGGTAAGGTAGAAGGTATCGGAGAACGTATCGAAGGAGCAGTGGACCTTGTCATTGAAGCAGACGACTATGTGGCATCAATCCAGCCCGACAAAACGATTGAAACTCGCTACGAGCAAGGTGTGATGGTGTCTATGGTCGATAAAGATGGCAAACTCATCCCAGAACAAGGAGGAGCACGCTCAACTTCACCAGCTCCAGTTGTAATCCGCAAAGGGCTTGACATTGATAAAATCATGATGCACTTGTCAGACGCCTTTAACTCATGGGACTATCGTCAGGGCGAGTATTATTAGGATAAAAAAGAAGTCTAGTGTTAAGAGGGAATACCCTACTCTACATTAGGCTTTTTCTTTAGAAATTCTTTTCTTTTTTTATAGGGTATGATATTCTATATATGAAATATCTAGTTTTTTATTCGAACATTATTATAAAAGGAGTAAGATTGATGCTGAAAAGAAAAATTAGTTTGGATGATTTTTATGCTTGGTACCAAGAAAATAAAATAAGATTAAGAGAAGATGCATCTAAATATAGTATTTACAATGAACAATTACGTGAAGAATTTCTTAAAGAGTGGCCACTTGATAGAATTTTAACCATGTCTATTGATGATTATGTTATTGGGAAAGGTGCTAAAAGTAATTCTTTTTGCTATAGTCTTGAGAGGGGGAAATACAAATCTTTATTTTTAGGTATTGGAGGAGGAGGCTCTTCAAAATTTGGTATTTATTGGAATGAGGATACCCAAAGCTATAAAAATCAAGCTAATAAAATCATTCCTATATCTGAATTGGAGCAACGTTTTAATAAACTAAAAAGAGATCTGTATCAGATTATTCAAATCGGTAGTAAACTTGATTTTGACAATCCTATATTTGATATGAAAAAGTCCACAAATGAATTTATTGGTCGTTCTGCTGTGGTGACAAAACTACTTTGTATTTATTCTGAGAACAATTCTTTTTTAGGAGCAAATATGAATAGTCAGAATGAATTTTGGAATAGGTTGATTCCTCAAAGTAATCAAGGAGGACCCTATCGTCAGAATCATGAGATTTGTAAACTATTTTCTAAAACCTATCCTGAACTAGAATCTTCAATTTTGGGAAGCATTTTATTTGAATATTCAACACAATTTCTATACGATAAAGAAAAGAAAGAAGAAAAAATGTCTGCAGAATATAAGGTTTATCACCCATTGAGTCAAACTCTACTACAATCCAAAAACCTAATCCTCCGAGGTGCACCTGGTACAGGAAAAACTTATCTTGCTAAAGAAATTGCTAAAGATTTAACGGAAGGTCGGGAGGAGCAAATCGGCTTTGTACAGTTTCACCCATCTTATGATTATACGGATTTTGTAGAGGGGCTGAGACCGGTATCAAATGGGGATGGAGCTATTGAGTTTAAGCTAGAGTATGGTATTTTTAAGAAGTTCTGTCAGAGAGCGAAAGAAGCTCAGAAAACTGGAGGCCAAGATAATTTTGAGGAAGCGTGGGATCTTTATCTTGAATATGTAAATAGCAGAGATGAAAAAGAATATTTGACAGAATTTTCCTATCTCACAGTAAATAGTAGAAATAATTTTAATATCAATTATGAAACTAAGTCCCAAGGAACTTGCTTAACAAAATCTTATGTTTATGAACTCTATAAAGATGAAAAATATCTGAAACAGCCCTATTATCGTAACCAAGGAAAAAAAGTCCTTGAAATTTTAAAGAAAAGATTTGGTTTGAAAGACTATATCTCTCCAATAGAGATCAACACAGACAAGAAATTCGTCTTCATCATTGATGAAATCAATCGTGGTGAGATTTCTAAGATTTTTGGTGAACTCTTTTTCTCTATTGACCCTGGCTATCGTGGTGAAAAGGGATGTGTTTCTACTCAGTATGCTAATTTACATGAGACTGATGAGAAATTTTATATCCCTGAAAATGTCTATATTATCGGAACTATGAATGATATTGACCGTTCAGTGGACACCTTTGATTTTGCTATGCGTCGTCGCTTCCGTTTTGTTGAAGTTACTGCCGAGAGTCAAGTTGGTATGCTAGACGATGTTCTCGGTGATGAAGCAGAAGAAGCGAAAAAACGTTTAAGAAACTTAAATGCTGCTATCGAAAATGTTCAGGAGTTAAACAGTCATTATCATATCGGACCAAGTTATTTCCTTAAGTTGAAGGATGTAGATTTTGACTATGAATTACTTTGGTCTGATTACCTTAAACCGCTTTTGGAAGATTACTTACGGGGTTCTTATGAAGAGGATGAAACTCTGGAAACATTGAAAAATGCATTTGATCTGACAAATAACGAGCAAACAGAACCCCAAGATACTGGTGATAATGATGCGAATCACTGATAATCAGCATAGAATTGCTAAAGAAAACTTTGTCGCAGAATATCCCAAACTAAGTCAAGCACTTCTTGATAGAACACTGGATAACCTTTCTAAAGAGGACAATATCTTTATTTTTCCAAATGATTTGACTCATACTCCTGATTTGGATAAGGACCAAAAGATTTTTGAAACAGTCAATCAGGAAATTAAGACAGGTAATGTGATTGGTTTTCTGGGGTGTGATCAGGAAAGATTGATGATTTCTTCTCGTTTTTCTGATGAAAGTGACGACTATTTTTTACATTATCTTTTACAAAAGATTCTCAATATCAATCTGACTAGTTTGGATGTCGGTTTATCTCCTGAAGATAAACTCTATCAACTCTTGGTTTACCTCTTTCCAAAGTATCTGCAAGCTGCTCTTCGAAAAGGTCTTTATAAGGAATACCAGAGATTTTATCATAACGACAGTCATGTAAAGGGAGCCGTTGATGTAGGAAATCATCTTAAGAAAAATCTTCCTTTTACGGGAAATACTGCTTATACAACAAGAGAGTTTGCCTATGATAATCCACTCATGCAGTTGATTCGGCATACGATTGAGTACATAAAGACTCAAAAAAGTTTTGGAGCACTACTCGATAGTAATCGTGAAACTATAACTGAAATTACTCGTGTAACCTCAGCTTATAAACTAGCTGATCGTGTTAAGATTATTAGAATGAATACAATCAAACCCATCCGACATGCCTATTTCAGAGAGTATAGAAAGTTACAGGAACTCTGCTTGATGATTCTAAGTAGAGAAATGCATGGTATTGGACTTCAAGAACAGAGGGTACATGGTATTCTTTTTGATGTTTCCTGGCTTTGGGAAGAGTATGTTTACACCTTGTTACCAAAAGATTTCATCCATCCACGGAATAAAGAAAAGAAAGGAGGTATCCTAGTATTTTCTGATGGGAAACGAAAAGTCTATCCAGATTTTTATGATAGAGAACGAAAGATTGTTCTAGATGCTAAATATAAAAAACTGGAGTTCATTGAAAAAGGAATCAACCGTGAGGACTTGTTCCAGTTGATTTCCTATTCTTATATTTTAGAAGCTGAGAAGGCTGGTCTTGTTTTTCCGAGCGAGGACAAAGTTGTTGATAATGAGATAGGAAAGCTAGCAGGTTATGGAGCTTTGTTAAAGAAATGGTCTATCCAAATTTCTCGGGAGTCTTCATCCTATAGTGAATTTTGTGAAATGATGGAAAATTCAGAAGAAAATTTTAAAGAGAATATTGAAGAGGAAGTAGCGAGAAAATAAAGTTCTTTATCGACTCTAGTGAGTTGATGAGAAATATAAATAACAGATCAAAGACAAACATCATTTTAGTGTTTGTCTTTTTTATATCTTCAGTACTACTATCCTTAAAATGGGTTTGAATCTTTATCAAAACACTTTTCAGTGAAAAATAAAAAGGCTTCCCCGCCAGCATTTTTTCCTTCATTTTGGAATTGCAAACTTCTCTTGTGGAACGTAGATTGTGGCATTCTTTGGCTGTACCAAAAAGTCTCTCCACCGTTTCTTTACGTTTATGGTAAAGTTCCATGTTTCTCTTTTGATGCCGAATTTTCTTACAAATCTCTAAATACTCCTTCCCAATATGGCGAGTAACAGGATAACAGAGAACAAATTGCGCAAATATTAGGATTACTTTTATACTCATGACAGCCATCGAGATTTGTTGTGGAGTAAGATAAGATTTGATTTTCAGTGCAGAGGTAACAGTAATAGTATTCATAGTAGATAAAGTTCTTAGGGCGAATCTTCCATTTCTTTCAACGAGGGCGAGTATAAGTGAATACAGGTGTAATATCTTGGTCAAGGTGGATTATTAATCTTGAGAATAACGACTGTAATTCTTTTCATAAGTAATAAAATGTGGAATCTTATTGTTCAAATTAAGAAATCAAAAATTAGTGATAGGAGGTCTTGTCCTAAATGCTCTTGATGATTTAGCACATGAAACGAATACCATAGAAATATTGGATGAGAGGCTTTTTGATTTAAACTAGAGCATCCTTTATCATCAGAAGCCAAAGAAAAGCCCTTAGAAACTTGTAGACTAAGGGCTTTTTATTCTATTTTTCTATTCCCACTCAACGGTTGCAGGTGGTTTACTTGTAATATCGTAGACGATACGGTTAACATGATCCACTTCGTTTACGATACGTACTGAGATTTTTTGAAGCACTTCCCAAGGAATCTTTGCAAAGTCAGCTGTCATACCATCGATAGAAGTGATCGCACGGACTGCAATCGTGTAGTCATAAGTACGACCGTCACCCATAACGCCGACTGAACGAACGCCTGTGTTCACTGTGAAGTATTGCCAGATATCGCGGTCAAGACCTGCTTTAGCAATTTCTTCACGAAGGATAGCATCTGATTCACGAACAGTTTCAAGTTTCTCTTCAGTGATTTCACCCATAACACGGATAGCAAGTCCTGGTCCTGGAAATGGTTGGCGCCATACGATATGGTCTGGCATACCAAGCTCTGTACCAAGGGCACGAACTTCGTCTTTATAAAGAGTGTTGAGTGGTTCAATCAGTTCAAATTGCATGTCTTCTGGAAGACCACCCACGTTGTGGTGTGACTTAATAGTTTGAGCTGTATCTGTACCAGACTCGATAACGTCTGTATATAAGGTACCTTGAGCAAGGAATTTCACATCTTTGAGCTTGCTTGCTTCGTCATCGAATACATAGACAAACTCGTTACCGATGATTTTACGTTTTTGTTCAGGGTCAGAAACGCCAGCAAGTTTGTCAAGGAAGCGTTTAGCAGCGTCTGCTTTGACGATATTCAAACCAAACTTACCACCAAGCATGTCCATAACTTGGTCCGCTTCTCCTTTACGAAGAAGACCGTGATCCACGAAGATACAGATCAATTGATCGCCAATCGCTTTTTGAAGAAGAACCCCAACGACAGATGAGTCAACCCCACCTGAAAGACCAAGAAGGACACGTTTATCACCGACGGTTTCACGAATTTTTTGGATCTGCATATCGATGAAATTATCCATTGTCCAGTCGCCTTTAGCCTTACAAATGTTAATGGCAAAGTTACGAAGGATATCATTTCCGTATACAGAATGACGAACTTCTGGGTGGAATTGGATACCGTAAATGTGTTTATCTGGGTTTTCAATGGCTGCATAAGGGCAGTCAGCTGATGTACCTGTACGAACAAAGTCAGAAGGAATCTCAGTAACCGCATCACCATGGCTCATCAAAACAGTCTGTTCATCAGGTGTTGATTCAAAAAGTGCTGAAGGTGTGTGTGTTAGGGTTGATTGACCGTATTCACGATTTCCAGCATCACCTGCAGGAACAACTTTTCCTCCAAGTTTATGGGTCAATAACTGCATACCATAACAGATTCCCAAAATAGGAATTCCAAGTTCGAAGATTTCTGGGTCAATATCAAATGAACCATCTTCGTATACAGAGTTTGGACCACCTGATAGGATAATTCCTACAGGATTGATTTCACGAACTTCAGCAGCTGAAATTTTATGGCTTTTTAGTTCTGAAAAAACACCAATCTCACGGATACGGCGTGAAATCAGCTGGTTGTATTGGCTACCATAGTCCAGTACGATGATTTTTTCTACATCTTGCAAATCAGTTGAAATGTTGCTCATCTTTTTCCTTTCTCAAAAGAAATATCTTTTTTCAATATTCTATCACAAATACTAGTGAATTACCAACTAAACAAGGCGAAGTTTGACTTTTTCTAGTTTATTAGGGTACAATAGAGAAAAGATAGAAATGAAGTGAAAAATATGCTACCCGCTTATATGAAAATCCATGATCAGATTAAAAAGGATATTGACGAGCACCGTTGGGCTATTGGTGAGAGACTTCCCAGTGAAAGAGATTTAGCAGAACAGTTTGCGGTCAGTCGCATGACCCTCCGCCAAGCTGTATCTCTATTAGTTGAAGAAGGTGTCTTAGAGCGCCGCGTAGGAAGTGGCACCTTTGTTTCCAGTACTCGGGTACAAGAAAAGATGCGAGGGACAACCAGTTTTACTGAAATTGTTAAGTCTCAAGGTAAAGTACCCTCTAGCCAGCTCATTTCCTACAGAAAAACCATTCCCAATGAGCAGGAAGTTGCCAAGCTAGGAATTTCTCCAACGGACAATATTATCCGAATGGAGCGGGTCCGATATGCCGACCAAGTTCCTCTAGTTTATGAAGTTGCTTCTATTCCTGAAAAATTCATTAAGGACTTTAAAAAAGAAGAAATCACCAGTCATTTCTTCCAAACCTTGCAAAAACACGGCTACCGTATCGGTAAATCACAGCAGACCATCTATGCTCGCCTTGCTAAGGAAAAAATTGCTCACTATTTGGAAGTTGAGAAAGGACATGCTATTCTTGGTTTGACTCAGGTTTCCTACCTAGAAGATGGTACTGCATTTGAATACGTAAAAAGTCAGTATGTAGGCGAACGTTTTGAATTTTATCTTGAGAATAACTAGTCTAGAAAGGCTAGATTTTTTGCTTTCTTAAAAGATTAGAATTGTCAAAACAATCTGTCTAGGCTTGATTTTATCGCTTATTTACTATAAAATGAGAAGGAAAAACGTCAAACTTTTATATTGCAAATAGGAGAAAACATGACAAAAACATTAAAACGTCCTGAGGTTTTATCACCTGCAGGGACTTTAGAGAAGCTAAAGGTAGCTGTTCAGTATGGAGCAGATGCTGTCTTTATCGGTGGTCAGGCCTATGGTCTTCGTAGCCGTGCTGGAAACTTTACCTTTGAACAGATGGAAGAAGGCGTCCAGTTTGCTGCCAAGTACGGTGCAAAGGTCTATGTAGCTGCCAACATGGTGATGCACGAAGGAAATGAAGCTGGTGCTGGTGAGTGGTTCCGTAAACTACGTGATATCGGAATCGCGGCAGTTATCGTGTCTGACCCAGCCTTGATTATGATTGCAGCGACAGAAGCACCAGGTCTTGAAATCCACCTCTCTACCCAAGCAAGTGCCACTAACTATGAAACTCTTGAGTTCTGGAAGGAACTGGGCTTAACTCGTGTTGTTTTGGCGCGTGAGGTTTCAATGGAAGAATTAGCTGAAATTCGCAAACGTACAGATGTTGAGATTGAAGCCTTTGTCCACGGAGCCATGTGTATTTCTTACTCTGGTCGTTGTACCCTTTCTAACCACATGAGTATGCGTGATGCCAACCGTGGTGGATGCTCTCAGTCATGCCGTTGGAAATACGACCTTTACGATATGCCATTTGGGAAGGAACGTAAGAGTCTTAAAGGTGAGATTCCAGAAGAATTTTCAATGTCAGCCGTTGACATGTCCATGATTGACCATATTCCAGATATGATTGAAAATGGTGTGGACAGTCTAAAAATCGAAGGACGCATGAAGTCTATTCACTACGTATCAACAGTAACCAACTGCTACAAGGCGGCTGTGGATGCATATCTTGAAAGTCCTGAAAAGTTTGAAGCTATCAAACAAGACTTGGTGGATGAGATGTGGAAGGTTGCCCAACGTGAATTAGCAACAGGTTTCTACTATGGTACACCATCTGAAAATGAGCAGTTGTTTGGTGCTCGTCGTAAAATTCCTGAGTATAAGTTTGTCGCTGAAGTGGTTTCTTATGATGATGCAACACAAACAGCAACTATTCGTCAACGGAACGTTATTAACGAAGGCGACCAAGTTGAGTTTTATGGCCCAGGTTTCCGTCATTTTGAAACGTATATCGAAGATTTACATGATGCCAAAGGCAATAAAATTGACCGCGCTCCAAATCCAATGGAACTCTTGACTATCAAGGTTCCACAACCTGTTCAAGCTGGAGATATGGTTCGAGCTCTCAAAGAAGGACTTATCAATCTTTATAAGGAAGATGGCACCAGCGTCACAGTTCGTGCTTAATAAGCGTGCAGGAGACGAAAGCTTTCTAGTTGCTTTCCCTTTAATCCTACTTACTAAAGAGCATTAGGTTAAAGAAAATATATTAATTTCCATCCGAGATTTCATCTCGGATTTTCATTATTTTTCAGAAAGACCTAGATAATGGAGGGATTTGTTACAAGTTTTTTCCAAAGTTTTCTATATAATAGACTTAAAAATAGTAAAATTGTAAATAATTTTCATTAAACGCTTTCAACGTAAGTAAAAAGTTGACAAATCCAATTTTTAGGACTAAACTAAGTAAGTAAATTTTAATTAAAAGGAGAATTCGTCATGAATTTAACATTTTTCGGTCTATGTCTTGCCTGTATGGGTGTATCTCTTGGTGAAGGTATGTTGATGAACGGTTTGTTGAAATCAGTTGCTCGCCAACCAGATATCATCTCAGAACTACGTAGTTTGATGATCCTAGGGGTTGCCTTTATTGAAGGTACTTTCTTCGTTACTCTTGTCTTTTCATTTATCATCAAATAAAAGAAGTATAAATTGAAAAAGGGAGGATTTTAGATGGAAGAAAGTATTAATCCAACCATCAATATTGGTCCTGTTACCTTTAATTTAACCATAGTAGTTTTGACTTTGTTGACTGTAGCACTTATTTTTGGCTTTATTTATTGGGCAACTCGAAATATGACTTTGAGACCCACAGGAAAACAAAATGTATTAGAGTATTTATTTGATTTTGTCGTTGGATTTACAAAATCAAACCTTGGTCCAATGATAAAGGATTATTCTCTCTTTTATTTCTGTTTATTCCTATTTATGGCCATTGCAAATAATATTGGCTTAATGGCTAGAATTCAGACTACAGATGGTGTAAATCTTTGGACCTCACCAACAGCAAATTTGTCATTTGACTTGGTCTTGTCTTTTACAATTATCTTAATGACACACGTAGAAGGAATTCGTCGTCGTGGAATCAAAAAGTATTTAAAAGCATTTGTAACACCAGGTTTTATGACACCAATGAATCTCTTGGAAGAAGTTACCAATCTCCTTTCACTTGCATTGCGGGTCTTTGGTAATATCTTTGCAGGGGAAGTGATGGCAAGTATGTTAGTCCTACTTTCTCATCAGGCCTTCTATTGGTATCCTATTGCTTTTGGAACAAATCTAATCTGGACTGCATTTTCTGTTTTTATTTCTTGTGTACAAGCATATGTATTTACATTGTTATCTTCAATGTACCTAGGAAATAAAATTAATGATGAAGAATAGAAAGGAGTAGTTTATGAATGTAACAGTAGGTGAATTACTTGGTGATTTTATACTAATCGCTGGTTCCTTTATTCTCTTGCTAGTCTTGGTTAAGAAATACGCTTGGTCAAATTTGACTAGCATTTTCGAACAAAGAGCAGAAAAAATTGCAGCAGATATTGACGGAGCTGAACAAGCACGTCAAAAAGCAGAAGTATTGGCTCAGAAACGCGAAGATGAATTGGCTGGTAGCCGCAAAGAAGCTAAGACAATCATTGAGAATGCGAAAGAAACAGCTGAGAAAAGCAAAGCTAGTATTTTAGCAGATGCTAAGCTAGAAGCAGGACGCTTGAAAGAAAAAGCGAACCAAGAAATTGCTCAAAATAAAGCTGAAGCTTTACAAAGCGTTAAGGGTGAGGTAGCAGATTTGACAATCAGCTTGGCTGGTAAAATCATCTCACAAAACCTTGACGGTCATGCCCATAAAGAACTCATTGATCAGTATATCGATCAGCTAGGAGAAGCTTAATGGACAAGAAAACAGTAAAGGTAATTGAAAAATACAGCATGCCTTTTGTCCAATTGGTTTTAGAAAAAGGAGAAGAAGACCGTATCTTTTCAGACTTAGCTCAAATCAAGCAAGTTGCTGAAGAAACAGGCTTACCTTCTTTTTTAAAAAAAGTGGCAGTAGACGAGTCTGACAAGGAAAAAACGATTGCGTTCTTCCAAGATTCAGTGTCGACTTTATTGCAAAACTTTATTCAGGTTCTTATCTGCAATCACAGAGCAAATCTTTTTTATGATATTCTTGTAGATTGCTTGAACCGACTTGAAAAAGAAACAAATCGATTTGAAGTGACGATTAGGTCAGCTCATCCTTTAACTGATGAACAGAAGAGTCGCTTGCTCCCTTTGATTGAGAAAAAAATGTCTCTTAAAGTAAGGAGTGTAAAAGAGCAAATCGATGAAAGTCTTATTGGTGGTTTTGTCATTTTTGCCAATCACAAGACAATTGATGTGAGTATTAAACAACAACTTAAAGTTGTTAAAGAAAATTTGAAATAGAAAGTGGTGTTCTTTTGGCAATTAACGCACAAGAAATCAGCGCTTTAATTAAGCAACAAATTGAAAATTTCAAACCCAATTTTGATGTGACTGAAACAGGTGTTGTAACCTATATCGGGGATGGTATCGCGCGTGCTCACGGCCTTGAAAATGCCATGAGTGGAGAGTTGTTGATTTTTGAAAACGGCTCTTATGGTATGGCTCAAAACTTGGAGTCAACAGATGTTGGTATTATCATCCTGGGTGACTTTACAGATATCCGTGAAGGCGATACAATCCGCCGTACAGGTAAAATCATGGAAGTCCCAGTAGGTGAAAGTCTGATTGGTCGTGTTGTGGACCCACTTGGTCGTCCAGTTGACGGTCTTGGAGAAATCCACACTGATAAAACTCGTCCAGTAGAAGCACCAGCTCCTGGTGTTATGCAACGTAAATCTGTATCAGAACCATTGCAAACTGGTTTGAAAGCTATCGACGCCCTTGTACCGATTGGCCGTGGTCAACGTGAGTTGATTATCGGTGACCGTCAGACAGGGAAAACAACCATTGCGATTGATACAATCTTGAACCAAAAAGGTCAAGATATGATCTGTATCTATGTTGCGATTGGACAAAAAGAATCAACAGTTCGTACGCAAGTAGAAACACTACGTCAGTACGGTGCCTTGGATTACACAATCGTTGTGACAGCCTCTGCTTCACAACCATCTCCCTTGCTCTTCCTAGCTCCTTATGCTGGGGTTGCCATGGCGGAAGAATTTATGTACCAAGGTAAGCATGTTTTGATCGTTTATGATGATCTTTCAAAACAAGCGGTAGCTTATCGTGAACTGTCTCTCTTGCTTCGTCGTCCTCCAGGTCGTGAAGCTTTCCCAGGGGATGTTTTCTACCTTCACAGCCGTTTGCTTGAGCGCTCAGCTAAAGTTTCTGATGAACTTGGTGGTGGATCTATTACAGCCCTACCGTTTATCGAGACACAAGCAGGAGATATCTCTGCCTATATCGCAACCAACGTGATTTCAATCACTGATGGACAAATCTTCCTTGGTGATGGTCTCTTCAATGCGGGTATTCGTCCAGCCATTGACGCGGGTTCATCTGTATCTCGTGTAGGTGGTTCTGCACAAATTAAAGCCATGAAGAAGGTTGCTGGTACACTTCGTATCGACCTCGCTTCATACCGTGAGTTGGAAGCCTTCACTAAGTTTGGTTCTGACTTGGACGCAGCAACACAGGCTAAGTTGAACCGTGGACGTCGTACAGTTGAAGTTTTGAAACAACCTGTTCACAAACCATTACCTGTTGAGAAACAAGTAACCATTCTCTATGCTTTGACACACGGTTTCTTGGATACTGTTCCTGTAGATGAAATTGTTCGTTTCGAGGAAGAGTTCTATGCCTTCTTTGATGCTCAACATCCAGAGATTTTGGAAACCATTCGTGATACAAAAGACTTGCCAGAAGAAGCAGTCTTGGATGCTGCGATTACAGAGTTTCTCAATCAAACCAGCTTCCAGTAAGAATAGAGGTGTCAGATGGCAGTATCTCTAAATGATATTAAAACAAAAATCGCCTCAACAAAAAATACGAGTCAAATCACTAATGCCATGCAGATGGTATCAGCTGCTAAGCTAGGTCGTTCTGAAGAAGCTGCTCGCAACTTCCAAGTTTATGCTCAGAAAGTTCGTAAACTTTTGACGGATATTCTTCATGGGAATGGAGCTGGTAGTTCAACTAATCCGATGTTGATTAGCCGTCCAGTTAAGAAGACAGGCTATATCGTCATTACTTCAGACCGAGGTTTGGTTGGAGGTTATAATTCCTCTATTCTGAAAGCTGTTATGGAGTTGAAGGAGGAATACCATCCAGACGGTAAAGGTTTTGAAATGATCTGTATTGGTGGAATGGGAGCTGATTTCTTTAAGGCTCGTGGTATTCAACCACTTTATGAATTACGTGGCTTGGCAGACCAACCTAGCTTTGATGAAGTCCGTAAGATTATTTCAAAAACTGTTGAAATGTATCAAAATGAACTTTTTGATGAACTCTATGTCTGCTATAACCACCATGTCAATACGCTAACCAGTCAAATGCGTGTGGAACAAATGCTTCCAATTGTTGACTTGGATCCAAATGAAGCAGATGACAGTTACAGCTTGACCTTTGAATTGGAAACTAGCCGAGAAGAAATTTTGGAGCAGTTGTTGCCTCAGTTTGCAGAAAGTATGATTTATGGTGCTATTATCGATGCTAAGACAGCTGAAAATGCTGCAGGTATGACAGCCATGCAAACAGCGACAGATAATGCTAAGAAAGTCATTAATGATTTGACAATTCAGTATAACCGTGCCAGACAGGCGGCGATTACACAAGAAATTACAGAAATCGTAGCAGGAGCTAGTGCCTTAGAATAGGCACTAGTCCAGCTCGTATGAAAATGAACTTAGGACCTAGTTAAGCTAGGGACCGACAGTATCTTATATAGAATAGGAGAAGGAGATGAGTTCAGGTAAAATTGCTCAGGTTATCGGTCCCGTTGTAGACGTCTTGTTTGCAGCAGGGGAAAAACTTCCTGAGATTAACAATGCACTTGTCGTCTACAAAAATGACGAAAGAAAAACAAAAATCGTCCTTGAAGTAGCCTTGGAGTTGGGAGATGGTATGGTCCGTACTATCGCCATGGAATCAACAGATGGTTTGACTCGTGGAATGGAAGTATTGGACACAGGTCGTCCAATCTCTGTACCAGTAGGTAAAGAAACTTTGGGACGTGTCTTCAATGTTTTGGGAGATACCATTGACTTGGAAGCTCCTTTTACAGAAGATGCAGAGCGTCAGCCAATTCATAAAAAAGCTCCAACTTTTGATGAGTTGTCTACCTCTTCTGAAATCCTTGAAACAGGGATTAAGGTTATCGACCTTCTTGCCCCTTATCTAAAAGGTGGTAAGGTTGGACTTTTCGGTGGTGCCGGAGTTGGTAAAACCGTCTTAATCCAAGAATTGATTCACAACATTGCCCAAGAACACGGTGGTATTTCAGTATTTACCGGTGTTGGGGAACGTACTCGTGAAGGGAACGACCTTTACTGGGAAATGAAAGAATCAGGCGTTATCGAGAAAACAGCCATGGTATTTGGTCAGATGAATGAGCCACCAGGAGCACGTATGCGTGTTGCCCTTACTGGTTTGACAATCGCCGAATACTTCCGTGATGTAGAAGGCCAAGACGTGCTTCTCTTTATCGATAATATCTTCCGTTTCACTCAGGCTGGTTCAGAAGTATCTGCCCTTTTGGGTCGTATGCCGTCAGCCGTTGGTTACCAACCAACACTTGCTACGGAAATGGGTCAATTGCAAGAGCGTATTACATCAACTAAAAAGGGTTCTGTAACCTCTATCCAGGCTATCTATGTGCCAGCTGATGACTATACTGACCCAGCGCCAGCAACAGCCTTCGCCCACTTGGATTCAACAACTAACTTGGAACGTAAGTTGGTACAATTGGGTATCTACCCAGCCGTTGACCCACTTGCTTCAAGCTCACGTGCCTTGGCACCTGAAATCGTTGGAGAAGAGCACTATGCAGTTGCTGCTGAAGTAAAACGTGTTCTTCAACGTTATCATGAATTGCAAGATATCATTGCCATCCTTGGTATGGATGAGCTTTCTGATGAAGAAAAGACCTTGGTTGCTCGTGCTCGTCGTATCCAGTTCTTCTTGTCACAAAACTTCAATGTTGCTGAACAATTTACTGGCCAGCCTGGTTCTTATGTTCCAGTTGCTGAAACTGTACGTGGCTTTAAGGAAATCCTTGATGGTAAACACGATCACTTGCCAGAAGATGCCTTCCGTGGGGTTGGTTCTATCGAAGATGTGATTGCAAAAGCTGAAAAAATGGGATTTTAAGAGGTGATCTATGGCTCAGTTAACTGTCCAGATCGTGACACCAGATGGTCTCGTCTATGATCACCATGCCAGCTATGTATCGGTTCGAACTCTGGATGGTGAGATGGGGATCTTGCCACGACATGAAAATATGATTGCGGTTTTAGCAGTTGATGAAGTAAAGGTAAAACGTATTGATGATGAAGATCACGTGAACTGGATTGCAGTAAACGGAGGTGTTATCGAAGTTGCCAATGGCGTTATCACAATTGTTGCTGACTCTGCAGAACGTGCTCGTGATATCGACGTTAGTCGTGCAGAACGTGCCAAACTTCGAGCAGAGCGTGAAATTGAAGAAGCACAAGACAAACACTTGATTGACCAAGAACGTCGTGCGAAGATTGCACTGCAACGTGCCATTAACCGGATTAATGTCGGAAATAGACTATAAGAAAAAAATGAACTTGAGTTACCAAGTTCATTTTTTATGTTTTCTTAAGGGGCAAAACTGATGCAGACTGCTTCTGGTACATGGAAGTTGTTAGAAAGTTCTGCTAGACGACCAGTTTCAGGGTTGCGTTTAAAGACGGTTGCATTGTCAGAGTCCTGATGGACAGCAATGACAAATTCTTGATCCGGTGTCAAATCAAAATCACGTGGAGTCTGACCATGTGTCGGAACGATTTCTAACAACTCTAAGCTACCGTCCGCAAGAATTGTATAAACTGCAATAGAATCATGACCACGGTTAGAAGCGTAGAGGTATTTACCATCTTTAGAGAGACGAATAGCAGCAGTACCATTAAAGCCTTCATAACCGTCTGGTAGAGTTGAAATGACTTGCATGCGCTCAAATTCGCCAACACCATCGTAGATTAGAACCTCGATAGTGCTATTGAGTTCACAAATGAGATAAGCAATTTTATAATGGTTATGGAAAATAATATGCCGTGAGCCTGCTCCTGGCTGGCTATGATAGGTATAGAGCTTAGATAATTTTCCTTCTGGATCAAGATCATAAGTAATTACTTGGTCAGTACCCAAGTCGCAGGTCACTAGATAGTGGTCAGGTGTTAAATCTGTAAAGTGAACATGGGGAGAAGCTTGATTTTCATGTGGACCTTGGCCACTGTGTTGATCAACATCACTAAGTAGAAGACGACCATCTTCCTGACGTTTATAAACAAGGACCTGTCCCTTGTGGTAGTTGGCGGCATAGACCAAATCACGCTTTTCATCAACGGCAACATAACAGTGGGGAGCTCCTTCTTCAACGACATGATTTAATAAAGTCCCATCAGTTTGATAGGCTGCAATACCCCCCTTATTGTCTTGACTACCAACAGTGTATAGATGTTGGTGCTGGTCAAAGGCAAGGTAGGTTGGACTTGGCTCAGCTGCAAAAAGTTCTAGATTTGAAAGCTGACCAGTTTCTGTATCAAAGTCTGCCTTGTAAATCCCTTGGGAAGTACGACGTGTGTAAGTTCCAAAATAAACAGTTTCTTTCATGACTATACCTCTTTATAAAGATAATACTATTATATCACAAAATAGATTCACAATATGATATGCGGTACAATTCAATGGTATGTAAGCACTTTAAAAAAGAGTTATTTTGATCTAAAAATGGTATAATGAAAGAATGACAGAAAGGAATTATTTATGGAACAAAAAGAGAAACATTTTAGCCTATCTTGGTTTTTCAAGTGGTTTTTGGACAACAAGGCAATTACGGTATTTTTGGTAACCTTATTATTGGGACTGAATCTTTTTATTTTAAGTAAGATTAGTTTTCTATTTTCACCTGTTTTAGACTTTTTGGCAGTTGTGATGTTACCAGTCATTCTATCTGGCCTGCTATATTATTTGTTGAATCCTATTGTTGATTGGATAGAGAAGCATAGGATTAATCGGGTCATAGCCATCAGTATTGTCTTTGTGATTATCGCTCTCTTTATCATTTGGGGCTTGGCAGTAGCTATTCCAAATCTGCAACGTCAAGTTTTATCATTTGCAAGGAATGTTCCAGTCTACCTTGAAGATGCTGACAGGGTTATTGACGATTTGGTAACCAAGCGTTTACCAGATGATTTCAGACCTCAGTTAGAGCAAGTTTTGACAAACTTTTCAAGTCAGGCTACAGTTTGGGCAAGTAAAGTTTCTTCACAAGCAGTCAACTGGGTGAGCGCCTTTATTAGCGGAGCTTCTCAAGTGATTGTAGCCTTGATTATCGTTCCTTTCATGCTCTTTTATCTCTTGCGTGATGGGAAAGGTTTGCGTAACTATTTAACCCAATTCATGCCGACGAAATTGAAGGAACCTGTAGGACAGGTTTTGTCAGATGTGAATCAACAGTTGTCCAACTATGTTAGAGGGCAAGTAACAGTGGCTATTATTGTAGCAGTAATGTTTATCATCTTCTTCAAGATTATCGGTTTACGCTATGCAGTTACGTTGGGTGTTACTGCTGGTATTTTAAATCTGGTTCCTTATTTGGGTAGCTTCTTAGCCATGCTTCCTGCCCTAGTATTGGGCTTGATTGCTGGGCCAGTCATGCTTTTAAAAGTGGTGATTGTCTTTATCGTAGAACAAACTATTGAAGGCCGTTTTGTTTCGCCACTGATTTTGGGAAGTCAATTAAACATCCATCCTATTAATGTTCTCTTTGTCTTGTTAACTTCAGGATCCATGTTTGGTATTTGGGGAGTCTTACTCGGTATTCCAGTTTATGCCTCTGCTAAGGTTGTCATTTCAGCCATTTTCGAATGGTATAAGGTAGTCAGTGGATTATATGAACTAGAGGGAGAGGAAGTCAAGAGTGAACAATAGTCAACAGATGTTACAGGCTTTGGAGGAGCAAGATTTAACCAAGGCAGAGCACTATTTCGTCAAAGCTTTAGAAAATGATCCAAGTGACCTTCTTTATGAATTAGCCACTTATCTTGAAGGGATTGGTTTTTATCCTCAGGCCAAGGAAATTTACCTGAAAATCGTAGAGGACTTTCCAGAGGTTCATCTTAATCTAGCGGCTATTGCTAGCGAAGATGGTCAAATAGAAGAAGCCTTTACCTACCTAGAGGAAATCCAAGCTGACAGTGACTGGTATGTGTCGGCTTTGGCACTAAAGGCAGACCTTTACCAGATGGAAGGTTTGACAGATGTGGCGCGTGAGAAGTTGCTAGAAGCACTGACTTATTCAGAGGATCCTCTATTGATATTGGGCTTGGCAGAGTTGGATAGTGAGTTGGAAAATTACCAAGAGGCTATTCAAGGCTATGCCCAGTTAGATAATCGGTCGGTTTATGAGCAAACAGGTATTTCTACCTATCAACGGATTGGCTTTGCCTATGCTCAGTTAGGGAAATTTGAAACGGCCACAGAGTTTTTAGAAAAAGCCCTGGAGTTAGAATACGATGACCTAACAGCTTTTGAGTTGGCCAGTCTTTACTTTGATCAAGAAGAATATCAAAAAGCTGTCCTCTACTTTAAGCAGATTGATACTATTTCTCCTGACTTTGAAGGTTATGAGTATGGGTATAGTCAGGCCTTACATAAGGAACATCAAGTTCAAGAAGCACTACGTATTGCTAAGCAGGGCTTGGAGAAAAATCCCTTTGAAACTCGGCTCTTGCTAGCTGCTTCACAATTCTCTTATGAACTGCATGATGCTAGTGGTGCAGAAAATTATCTCCTTACTGCAAAAGAAGACGCTGAGGATACGGAAGAAATCTTACTCCGTCTAGCTACTATTTATTTAGAACAAGAGCGTTATGAGGATATTTTAGACTTACAAAGTGAGGAGCCAGAAAATCTTTTGACCAAGTGGATGATTGCTCGTTCCTATCAAGAAATGGACGATTTGGATACTGCCTACGAGCATTACCAAGAATTAGTAAGAGATTTGAAGGACAATCCAGAGTTTCTGGAACACTATATCTACCTCTTGCGTGAATTGGGTTATTTTGAGGAAGCAAAAGTTAATGCACAAACTTACTTAAAACTAGTTCCAGATGATGTACAAATGCAAGAATTGTTTGAGAGATTACAGGAATAAAATGATTTAAAGCTATATCTTATCAATTTTGAAAGATATAGTTTTTATTTTTGTTAACCATGTAATTTTTTTATAAAAATAGTTGTAATTTAGTTTATGTATGCTATAATAGGAACAATTATTTTAAGGAGGTGTTAGTATGTCTTATTTGTTTGAGATATTACCGAGTTTATTGAGCGGTGCAAGCATGACTTTACAGGTTTTTGCACTGGTCTTGATTTTTTCTATTCCCTTGGGCGTTTTGATTGCCTTTGCCTTGCAAGTCCACTGGAAGCCCCTCCATCATTTGATTAACATTTATATATGGATTATGCGAGGCACACCCTTGCTCTTGCAATTGATCTTTATCTATTATGTGCTCCCAAGTATTGGGATTCGTTTGGATCGCCTTCCTGCGGCTATCATTGCCTTTGTTCTAAATTATGCGGCTTACTTTGCTGAAATTTTCCGTGGTGGGATTGATACTATCCCTAAAGGTCAATATGAGGCTGCTAAGGTCTTGAAGTTCAGTCCCTTTGCCACAGTGCGCTATATTATCTTGCCCCAAGTGACTAAGATTGTTCTTCCTAGTGTCTTTAATGAAGTCATGAGTTTGGTCAAGGATACCTCTTTGGTCTATGCTCTAGGAATTTCAGATCTTATCTTGGCTAGTCGAACAGCTGCCAACCGTGATGCTAGTTTGGTCCCTATGTTCTTGGCAGGAGCCATTTACTTGATTTTGATTGGTATTGTAACCATTCTTGCCAAAAAAGTTGAGAAGAAATACAGTTACTATAGATAGGAGGCTGCCATGTTAGAATTAAGAAATATCAATAAGGGCTTTGGTGAAAAGCAAATTCTGTCCAATTTCAGTCTAAAAATTCCTGAAAAGCAAATTCTGGCTATCGTTGGACCTTCTGGTGGAGGTAAGACAACTCTCTTACGTATGCTTGCAGGTCTTGAAACAATTGATTCAGGGCAAATCTTTTATAATGGAGAACCTTTAGAACTGGATGAATTGGAGAAGCGGAATTTACTGGGATTTGTCTTCCAAGATTTTCAACTTTTTCCTCATTTATCAGTTCTAGATAATTTGACTTTATCACCTGTAAAAACTATGGGAATAAAGCAGCAAGAGGCTGAGAAGAAGGCGCGAGGGCTTTTGGAACAGTTAGGTCTAGCAGGGCACGCAGATGCCTATCCCTTCTCATTATCTGGTGGGCAAAAGCAGCGAGTAGCCTTGGCGCGTGCTATGATGATTGATCCAGAAATCATTGGCTACGATGAACCAACTTCTGCCCTGGATCCAGAATTGCGCTTGGAAGTGGAAAAGCTAATCTTGCAAAATAGGGAACTTGGCATGACCCAGATTGTGGTTACCCACGATTTACAGTTTGCGGAAAATATTGCAGATCAGATTCTCAAGGTTGAACCCAAGTAGGAGGTGCCGATGACTAATAAGAAAATTGCTTTAGTATTGGTTTCTCTCCTGACACTCTTTTTAACAGCTTGTACTCAGAAAGCTAGCGATCCAAAGCAGGATAACTGGGATAAGTATCAAGAGGAGGGGACCATTACTATTGGTTTTGACAATACCTTTGTACCTATGGGTTTTGAAGAAAAGAATGGCCAATATACAGGCTTTGATATTGATTTAGCGCAAGCTGTCTCTGAAAAATTAGGCTTCAAGGTTCAATTTCAGCCAATCGACTGGGATATGAAGGAGACGGAACTGCAAAATGGAACCATAGATGCCATTTGGAATGGTTATTCTGCCACTGATGAACGCCGAGAAAAGGTTGCCTTTAGCATTCCATATATGGAAAATCAGCAAGTTCTGGTTGCGAAGAAAAGCCAGCAAATTCGTTCAGTAGAGGATATGAAGGATAAGACCTTGGGAGCCCAAGCAGGTTCCTCTGGTTATTTCGACTTTGAAGCCCAGCCAGATTTACTGAAAAATCGTGTCAAAGACCAGAAGGCTAATCAGTACCAGAGTTTTAATGAGGCCTTGATTGATTTGAAAAATGAGCGGATTGATGCCTTGTTGATTGACCGAGTGTATGCTAATTACTATCTCCAGTCTGAGGGTATATTAAATGACTACAATGTTTTTCCAGCAGGATTTGAAAGTGAATCCTTTGCGGTCGGAGTTAGACCTGCTGACAAAAGATTACTACAAGCTTTAAACCAAGCCTTTATCGAACTATACCAAGAAGGAAAGTTCCAGGAAATCAGCCAAAAATGGTTTGGAGAAGATGTGGCAACGAAAGAGGTGAAAAGTAGAGATTGAGTGTTTCCTCAGTCTCTTTTTGCATCAAAAAATCCTCTGGCAAGTACCAGAGGATAAGAGTTTATTTCATTGTTGGGAAGAGCAATACATCACGGATAGTGGTTGTATCAGTTAGGAGCATGCAGAGACGGTCGATACCGATTCCCAAACCACCTGTTGGAGGCATACCGTATTCAAGGGCTTCAATGTAGTCGTAGTCGATGCCTGTCGCTTCATCGTCACCAAGTTCTTTGGCTTTAGCTTGGGCTTCGAAACGGCTAAGCTGGTCGATTGGATCGTTCAACTCAGTAAAGGCATTACCGTACTCCTTAGTCATGATGAAGAGTTCAAAACGGTCAGTAAAGCGTTCGTCTTCAGGATTCTTCTTAGCTAGTGGAGATACAGCTACTGGATGCCCATAGACAAAGGTTGGTTGGATCAATGTTTCTTCAACAAACTCTTCAAAGAAGGCATTGATAATGTGACCAACTTCAGTGTAGTGTTTCTCAACTGGAACTTTTTTCTCAGCTGCGATAGCTTTGGCTTCTTCCAAAGTCATATCTTTCCAGAAATCGACACCAGTAATTTCCTTGATAGCATCCACCATGTGAACACGCTTAAATGGTTCATTGATTTTTATTTCAGTACCTTGATAGTTAACTGGACCATCGCCTTTGACAGCTTTAGCAGCGTGTTGGATAATGCCTTCAGTCAAGTCCATGATGTCTTGGAAGTCAGCATAAGCTTGGTAGACTTCGATAGAAGTAAATTCAGGGTTATGAGTGGCATCCATTCCCTCGTTACGGAAGATACGTCCGATTTCATAGACTCTTTCCATACCACCGACGATAAGGCGTTTCAAGTGAAGCTCAGTCGCGATACGAAGCACCATGTCAATGTTTTGGGCATTGTGGTGGGTGATAAATGGACGGGCCGCCGCACCACCAGCTTCGTTGTGAAGAACAGGTGTTTCCACTTCAAGGAAACCTTTTTGGTCAAGGTAACGACGGATTTCAGAGATGATTTTTGAACGAGTGACAAAACGCTCGAAGCTTTCACGGTTAGAAATCAAGTCAAGGTAACGTTTACGGTAAATTGTTTCAACGTCTGTCAAACCATGGAATTTCTCTGGAAGTGGACGAAGTGCTTTAGACAAGTGTGTGATGTGAGTAGCCTTGATAGAGAGTTCTCCCATATCTGTACGCATGACTTCGCCTTCTACACCAAGGAAGTCACCAAGGTCTGCTTTTTTGAAGATTTCATAGTTTTCTTCACCGACAGCATCCTTACGAACGTAAATCTGGATTTGACCTTCGCGGTCTTGAAGGTGGGCAAAACCTACTTTACCTTTACCACGTTTGGTTACCAAGCGTCCTGCGATAGTAGCTGTTTCGTTTTTATCATGTAATTGTTCTTTATCAAGGTCAGCAAATTTATCTTTTAATTCTTGTGAATTTGCAGTGCGTTCAAAGCGTTTTCCGAAAGGATCGATTCCTTGTTCACGAAGCGCAGCCATTTTTTCACGGCGAACGATCTGCTGGTCATTTAGTTCTTCCATATGTTCTGTTGACATGGGATCCTCCTAGTTTTACTCAAAATTGAATACGATGAGTCATTTTTTGCGATACTCTCATTTTATCATAAATAGCCAAGAAATTCACGGATAATCTTTCAAAACTAAAAAGAACTTGACGCTATAATCAAGTTTTGTTATTGATAGGAAGTATCATTCCAAGTATCGAGAGTAAATGTTTCAAAATCATGGGTTTCTAGAATTGTCAGGCTGGCATTTGTTAGACCGCCATCTTTACGAAGAAGAGGCTCTTTATAACCTAGAAGAGTACGAAGACTAGCAGTAAGATTAGCGCCGTGGCCGACAATTAGAATACACTCAGCTGGACTATTTTTTAATGATTTGATAAATTGGATGGTACGTTGCGTGGTGCTATAGAGGGATTCGGCTCCAAACATTTGAGTGTCAAATTGAGAAAGATTAGATCGAAAAGCTTTGATTTGTTGCGGGTAAATTGCTTCCAAGGTTGCAATTTTCAAACCTTCCAACTTCCCCAGCTGCCATTCACGGAGATTAGGAACACTTTCTAAAGGACAGGGGGTCTGGAGTTGATTTTGGATAATTTCAGCAGATTTGATCGCTCGAGGTAAATCACTTGAATAAATCTGATCGAAAGGAATATCCTTGATATACTGGCCAAGTTGTTTTAGGGTTTCAATGGATTCAGGAAGAAGGGGAGAATCTCCACTAGCACCTTGAAAGCGTCCTTCCTGGTTCCAGAGGGTACGACCGTGGCGGACAAAGTAGAGTTTCATTCTTGGTTGTCCTCCAAGATATCTGCAAAGTCAGCCTTTACAAAGCTAGCTAAGTCTTGGGGAGCAACGATAATGCTGTGACCAACTTCCCCTGCAGAGACAATCATTTGATTCAAGTCTAGAGCAATCTTATCGATAAAAATGGGGTAATTGTGTTTCTGACGAATTCCGACAGGATTATTGGCTCCATGAATGTAACCAGTTGTTTTTTCCAAGTCCTTTTGAGGAATCATGCTCACTTTTTTATTGCCAGAAATTTTGGCTAGTTTCTTTTCAGACAAGTGTTGAGTGATAGGGATAATTCCAATAATCGGTCCTGTCTTGTCTCCCAAAAGAGCCAAGGTTTTGAAAATCTGATCTCGTTCATAATCTTGAGGAAGCTCACCTTCCAAGGCATTGATTTGAATCCCCTGATGTGGGATACCTGCTTTAGATAGGATTTGTTCAACCAATGTTTTTTTGATTTTAACTTTTTTTGCCATTATTTATACTTATCCTCCAATTGGCTCATCCAAATACCAAGCCAGATTCCCAGTGCAAAGAAGAAGGCGATGATGACATAACCGACAAGTGAAATGCCTGTGTATTGGATACTTTCAGCATTTCCTGCATTTGGAATCAAGATCAAAAGGGTACTTGATAGGACGATACCGATGATGAAATGATAGACGCGTGAGTGGTAGTTGTTTAAGGCATAATCCATCAATTTTGAAAAAATGATGAGAGTTGCACCTGCACCAATTCCAATCGGGAAGAAAGTTCCCAAGAGGTCAAAGGTTTTAAAACCAGTCAACATAGGAGCATAGAGACCCAAAATCAAAAGTAGGTTTGATGGACTGAGGCCAGGAACTAATACGCCAAGAGCCAGCAGTGCACCTGCTAGGACGAAATTAAGAAAGCTGGCGCTCAAGGTTCCAACGACAAAATTTAAGGCATAGAGTCCTAGTCCAGAAATGATAAAGGTTGTCCAGAACCAAGCTAAATCAATCTTGTCTCTGTCAGATTCTCGAGTTGATTCTTTGAGGAGGCTAGGAACTGTACCAATGATGGCACCCGCAAAGCTCCATAAGACAAAGACTTGATAATTTTCAAGCAGGTATTCAATCGGGTAGGAAAATAAGCCGATTCCCAAAAGCATACCGATGGCAACTGGAATAAAGTACAAAACATTTTCTTTAAAGTCCTTAAAGGGATGGGCCAGAAAGCCAATCATTCGTTCATAAATTCCTAAGATTGCTGCTAGAACCCCTCCGGAAATCCCCGGTAGAATAAATCCAAGAGCAATGACAATCCCTTTAATAACACGTGCTAACCATGAGAGCATATTGTTCCTCCAACTATTTCTATTTCAAAAAATCCTTACTATATTGTATCACAATCAAACACAAAAAGAAAAAGCAAATGATAAACAAATGCTTTTAAGGTTTTAAAAAGAGTTTTCTAAAGGTTTCTTCTTTGTTTTTTAAGGAAGAAATGACGTTGATGTCCAAATCGTGGTCAAAGCCAGCAATTTTTCCTTTAGATGTGTACTGGTGAATGTCGTAATCTAAATCAGTCTTAGGAGTAGCTTCGTAAAATCCTGAGTCAGAACCATAGGAAGGAATCCAAACAGACGTAAACTTGTCTGTATCAATACTGTGTTCTTCCATGAAGTAGACTCCAACGTAGATTCCGATATTTTTTGCACCTAGCGATTCTAGTTTTGCACGAAAGGCTTCAACACCTTCGTTCATATTGGACATGGTTTTGTCTTCCACATCTAGCCAATAGTAACTAGGGCTGTATGGCGATGAAGCGTTATAAAAAACTTCAGCGGCCTTTTCCATTTCTTGGACACTTTTTCCAGCTACAAAGGCATAGACACCAACTGGGACATTTCGTTTTTGAAACTCAGTGATATGGGTTTTAAAGGCCTTATCTACCCCATTAACAAAGGAAGCATCGTTTTCTTTTAAAGACTGAGCGCCACTATGGACACGAACGATAGCTCCAGAAATGTTTTGGGACAGAGTATCGTAATTTATTTCCTCAGGACGTTGCCAACCAGAAACATCAATTACCGGTTTATCTATATTATGTAGCGCTTGCGATTCTACTTGCGCGATATTTGACTTTGTTTTTACAGGATGGTCCTCAAAACGAGGGCGATTCAGGATTAAAATGAAAATCATAATCCCAAAAAAACCAAACAAAATAAGCGGATTTATTTTCTTTCTCATATCTCATAATTTTACCTTAAAAATGAGAAAAAATCAAAAAAAATACTCAAAAAATGGGTTAAGAAAGGACTTTAGAGCATTTTTTCATTCAAGAGCGCGGAATGATTTGAAATATGGTATAATAAAAGGGAATTTCTAGAGAAAAGAGAAGATTATGTCAAATTATGCCATTATTTTAGCAGCGGGTAAAGGGACTCGCATGAAATCTGATTTGCCAAAAGTTTTGCACAAGGTTGCGGGTATTTCTATGTTGGAACATGTTTTCCGTAGTGTGGGAGCTATCCAACCTGAAAAAACAGTAACCGTTGTCGGACACAAGGCGGAATTGGTTGAAGAGGTCTTGGCTGGACAGACAGAATTTGTGACTCAATCTGAACAGTTAGGGACTGGTCATGCAGTTATGATGACAGAGCCTATCCTAGAAGGTTTGTCAGGTCACACCTTGGTCATTGCAGGGGATACTCCTTTAATCACAGGTGAAAGCTTGAAAAACTTGATTGATTTCCACATCAATCATAAGAATGTAGCGACTATTTTGACTGCTGAAACCAATAATCCTTTCGGCTATGGACGAATTGTTCGTAATGATAATGCTGAAGTTCTTCGCATTGTTGAGCAGAAGGATGCCACAGATTTTGAGAAACAAATCAAGGAAATCAACACTGGAACTTACGTCTTTAACAATGAGCGTTTGTTTGAGGCTTTGAAAAATATCAATACCAATAACGCTCAAGGTGAATACTATATTACAGATGTCATTGGCATTTTCCGTGAAGCTGGTGAAAAAGTTGGCGCTTATACTTTGAAAGATTTTGATGAAAGTCTTGGGGTAAATGACCGTGTGGCACTTGCGACAGCTGAGTCAGTTATGCGTCGTCGCATCAATCATCAGCATATGGTCAATGGTGTTAGCTTTGTCAATCCAGAAGCAACTTATATCGATATTGATGTTGAGATTGCGCCTGAAGTTCAAATCGAAGCCAACGTTACCTTGAAGGGGCAAACGAAAATTGGTGCTGAGACTGTTTTGACAAATGGAACTTATGTGGTGGATAGCACTATCGGAGCAGGAGCTGTCATTACCAATTCTATGATTGAAGAAAGTAGTGTTGCAGACGGTGTAACAGTCGGTCCTTACGCCCACATTCGTCCAGGTTCGAGTCTAGCTGCCCAAGTTCATATTGGTAACTTTGTTGAGGTGAAAGGTTCTTCAATCGGTGAGAATACCAAGGCTGGTCATTTGACTTATATTGGAAACTGTGAAGTGGGTAGCAAGGTTAATTTTGGTGCTGGAACCATTACAGTTAACTATGACGGCAAAAACAAATACAAGACAGTCATCGGCAACAATGTCTTTGTTGGTTCAAATTCAACCATTATTGCGCCAGTAGAACTTGGTGACAATTCCCTCGTTGGTGCTGGTTCAACTATAACTAAAGACGTGCCAGCAGATGCGATTGCGATTGGTCGCGGTCGTCAGGTTAATAAAGACGAATATGCAACACGCCTTCCTCATCATCCTAAGAATCAGTAGGAGCCTATCATGGAATTTGAAGAAAAAACACTTAGCAGAAAAGAAATCTATCAAGGACCAATATTTAAACTGGTCCAAGATCAGGTTGAATTACCAGAAGGTAAAGGAACTGCCCAACGGGATTTGATTTTCCACAATGGGGCTGTTTGTGTTTTAGCCGTAACGGATGAACAAAAACTCATCTTGGTCAAGCAGTACCGCAAAGCCATCGAGGCTGTCTCTTACGAAATTCCAGCTGGAAAACTGGAAGTAGGAGAAAATACAGACACTGTCGCAGCAGCCCTGCGTGAATTAGAGGAAGAAACAGCCTATACAGGGAAATTAGAACTCTTGTACGATTTTTACTCAGCCATTGGCTTTTGTAATGAAAAGTTAAAACTATACCTAGCAAGCGATTTGACAAAGGTGGAAAATCCGCGTTCGCAGGATGAGGATGAAACCTTGGAAGTCCTTGAAGTTAGTTTAGAAGAAGCTAAGGAATTAATCAAATTAGGTCATATCTGTGATGCCAAGACAATTATGGCTGTTCAGTATTGGGAATTGCAGAAAAAATAGAGGAGGTCAGTATGGGTAAACCTTTATTAACGGATGAAATAATCGAAAGAGCTAATAGAGGCGAAAAAATTTCAGGTCCTCCTTTGCTAGATGATGAGGAGACTAAGATTTTACCAACCTCTTCTTCCCGTTTTGGTTATGCCAATCCTAAGGATCATGGATTTAGTCAGGAAACCTTAAAGATTCAGGTCGAACCGTCTATTCATAAAAGCCGTCGCATTGAAAATACTAAGAGAAATGTCTTCAATTCTAAGTTAAATAAGATTTTATTTGCAGTCATCTTTCTCTTGATTTTGCTTGTCTTAGCAATGAAACTTTTGTAATAGAAAAGGAATTGAAATGAAAATAGGAATTATTGCAGCTATGCCAGAAGAACTAGCTTATTTGGTCCAGCATTTAGACAATGCCCAGGAGCAAGTTGTTTTAGGCAATACCTATCATACAGGAAACCTTGCCTCTCATGAAGTAGTTCTTGTAGAAAGTGGAATTGGTAAGGTCATGTCTGCTATGAGTGTGGCGATTTTGGCTGATCATTTCCAAGTGGATGCTGTGATTAATACGGGATCAGCTGGGGCAGTAGCAGAAGGTATTGCTGTTGGAGATGTTGTGATTGCTGACAAATTAGCCTATCATGACGTGGATGTTACAGCTTTTGGCTATGCTTATGGACAAATGGCGCAACAACCGCTTTATTTTGAATCAGATAAAACCTTTGTTGCTAAAATTCAAGAGAGTCTATCTCAATTGGACCAGAACTGGCATCTTGGTTTGATTGCTACAGGAGATAGTTTTGTTGCAGGAAATGACAAGATAGAAGCGATTAAGTCCCATTTCCCAGAAGTTTTAGCTGTTGAGATGGAGGGGGCAGCGATTGCTCAGGCAGCGCATGCCCTTAATCTTCCAGTTTTAGTCATTCGAGCTATGAGTGACAATGCCAACCATGAAGCAAACATCTCTTTTGATGAGTTTATTATCGAAGCTGGACGTCGCTCTGCCCAAGTCTTGTTAGCCTTTTTGAAGGCTTTAGATTAAGCGGAAATTTGACAGTTTTTCTAGCTTATGATAAGATTTAAGTAAAGAAAAGCTAGAAAACGTTTCAGAGGATATTATGAGTATTGAAATGACCGTCAGTGAGATTGCAGAGGTCTTAGGATTATCTCGCCAAGCAATCAATAACCGTGTCAAAGAATTACCAGAAGAAGACACAGATAAAAATGACAAAGGGGTAACAGTCGTTACCAGAAGTGGCTTGATTAAGCTAGAAGAAATCTATAAAAAAACGATTTTTGAAGATGAGCCTGTCAGTGAAGATGTCAAGCAACGTGAACTGATGGAGATTCTAGTTGATGAGAAGAATGCAGAAATTCTCCGTCTCTATGAACAATTAAAAGCCAAGGATCGTCAGTTATCAGAAAAAGACGAGCAGATGCGTATCAAAGACCGTCAGATTGCTGAGAAAGACAAACAACTCGATCAGCAGCAACAATTGACCCTTCAAGCCATGAAGGATCAAGAAAATCTTAAGCTAGAGCTAGACCAAGCAAAAGAAGAAGTCCAATCCACTAAGAAAGGCTTTTTTGCTCGTTTATTTGGAGGATAATCAAGGAGCTGTTTAGGTTACATGCTAACCTGATGGCTTCTTTTATTTCTAAATAGTATAGTTGCTCAAGTAAAATAACCGTATGGGAGAAGTATAGAATGGAACGATTAGAAGATTACATTGCTTTCGATTTAGAATTTAATCAGCATGAAGGGCAAACACACCTGATTCAAGTATCGGCAGTGCGTTTTAGAGATGGTCAGGAAATCGATGCCTATGATTCCTATGTTCATACTAGCGTGCCTCTAAAGAGTTTTATCAATGGTTTGACTGGGATTACAGCTGAGACCTTAAAAGATGCCCCTCCAGTGGAGGAAGTCATAAAAGAATTCCAAGATTTTGTGGGTGCTTTGCCGATGGTTGGATACAATGCTGCTAAAAGTGATTTGCCTATTCTAGCAGAGCATGGTTTAGATTATAGCCAACAGTATAAGGTGGATCTATATGATGAAGCCTTTGAACGTCGTAGTTCAGATTTACATGGCATTGCCAATCTCAAATTGCAAACTGTTGCCTCATTTCTTGGATTTCAAGGTCAGTCTCATAATAGTCTAGAGGATGCACGTATGACAGCGCGTGTTTACGAGTCCTTTCTAGAGTCAGACCAAGCTAGAGAATTGTTAGGGGCAGAAAGTAGCCTCTCGAATAATCCTTTTGGAGGCTTGGATTTGTCTCAATTATTTGACTAGGAGTGCCTATGAAACCTGAAAAACCTAAAAATCTAGGTTTTAAGCAGATATACTTTAATCTAGATAAAATACTCTTTCTATTTTTCTTGACTTTTATGATGATTGAGTTTGTCTGGTTACCATCAAATTCTTGGATTGCTGGACTTTTGCTCCGTCAGACAGGCTATCTCTTTCTTTCCTACAACAATATTTTTGCCATTATAATGGGTTCACCCTTTATTAGTCTTGCTTTATTTGCTCTGGTAATTGTTAATTTATTGGTCGCCTATTACCAGATAGGACTTCTCTTTATTGGTGCTCGGCATTTATTATGCCATGAAAAAAGGACCTTGCTGGAGTACAGTCGTAAGGTCTTTCGCCAAAGTTTCTTGTTTATGAAGCAAGTCACGCTTTCCAAGATAGCCTTTATCTTCTTTTATGTCATGATGCTCTTTCCATTGATTCGAAAGATTTTAAAGATTTACTACCTAAATAAAATTGTCATTCCAGACTTTATCGTTGATTATGTGGAAGACAAGTATTGGCTAGTAGGTATAGTGGTTACTATTCTGGCTTTACTTTTGTTTTATATTTCAGTACGGTTGATGTTTGCCCTACCCCAGCTTTTATTTGAGAAGAAAACCGTCAAAGAAGCAGTCAGATATAGTCTAGAAAAGACAAGAAAGCACTCCTGGTTTTATACTTGGAACTTGCTTTGGATTGTCGTCAAAACCTACCTATTTTTCATTCTTTTATTGATTCCAATCTTGGCAAGTCAGGCACTGATGGATGGATTGACCCATAAGGAATCTCTTGTGATGGGAATTATTAACTTTGTCTTGATTAAGAATTTCCACTATATGGCCTTGACTTACTTTCTCATTAAGTTTGTTTCCTTCTTAACAGGAGAAGAACTAGAAATCACACCAAGGAGAAAGAAAGACCACTGGATGAGATGGGGAGTGATGGGCTGTGCTTGTATCTTTTTCGCTCTTGAGGGTTATGTTTATTTAGAAGCTCCAGTTTCACATAAACCTTTAATCATTTCTCACAGGGGAGTATCCAATAAGAATGGTGTACAGAATACAGTTCAATCTTTAGAAAAGACAGCCCAACTAAGTCCAGATTTCGTTGAGACAGATGTTCAGGAAACAAAAGATGGTCAGTTTGTCATGATGCATGATGCCAATATCAAGAATCTGACAGGAGTTAATGCCAATCCTCAGGATCTCACTTTGGAAGAATTAACCAAACTCAATATTTCAGAAAATGGTTATCATAGCAAGGTGTCTAGTTTTGATGACTATCTCAATAAAGCCAATGAATTGCATCAAAAACTCCTTATTGAAATTAAAACCAGTCGAAAAGATAGTCCAGATATGATGAAACGCTTTATGGAAAAATATGGAACTGTTCTTAAGCAGAATGGTCACCAAATGCAATCCTTAGACTACCATGTGATTGACCAGGTTTTAGCCTACGATTCACAAATTCCAGTCTATTTCATCCTACCTTACAATAGTATCTTTCCAAGAACCAAGGCCACAGGTTATACTATGGAGTATTCAACCTTGGATGAAAATTTTGTCAACAAGCTTTGGAATACGGATCAGAAATTGTACGTTTGGACCATCAATAGTTCAGAGTCCTTTGATAAATCCGTTCAGCTAGGAGCTGATGGCATGATAACAGATGACTTGGAAATGATTCAAGAGCAGGTTACCATTGCCCAAGAAAACCCAGAGTATACTGATTTGCTTTTCAAACAGGCCATGGAATTCTTTAATTTTTAGTAAACAAAAAGAGGAACAGTTGTTCCTCCCACGATAGGCAAGTATTCTCTTGAATGCTTGTTTTTTTAATGCTTAGAATGGCAATTTCCCAGCGAAAGCACCCAGTTTTTTCTTTGTAGTTTCATCGATTTGTTCAAGAGCAGAGTTGATGGCCTGAACGGTCATATCAGAAAGAGTTTCAAGGTCTTCTGGGTCAATGATAGCTGGATTGAAGTCAATGTTGACAACTTTCTTATCTCCAGTTAAGGTTGCTTGGACAAGGTCTTGAGCAGATTTGCCAACAAATTGCATACCAGCAAGTTCAGCTTGGCTTTGTTCCATTTGTTTTTGAAGTTTTTGTGCTTGACGCATCATGTTTTGCATGTTCATCATGGTGATTTATAGTTTCCTTTTCCAATTATTTTCCTTTTTATTTTATCAATTTTGAGGCTAAAAGTCTATTATTAGTATAAATTACTCAATATTAAATTTTCTGAAAATTTAATGAAAAATGATTGAAAACATAGTATAATGAAACGTAAAATTAATTCAGGTCCCCTGAATCGATAGGAGTATACAATGAAAAAACTAGGTTTTGTCCTTTTATCTTCAGCCTTGCTATTGACAGCATGTGCAGTCCGTTTTGAAAAATCAGCAGATACAACCGCTTCGTCTAAGGTGACAGCTTTGTCTGAAGACAAGCAAAAAATGCTTGATAAGGCCACTGCTGACTATAAGACTTTTGTGTAAGAGCAAATTGATAAACTCTTGACAGATACGGAAGGCTTTGTCAAACTTTTGAAAGAGGGAAAGTTGGAAGAAGCTAAGAAGGTTTATCCATTGATTCGTATGTCTTATGAGCGTTCAGAACCGATTGCCTGAACTAGGCGAATCAATTGGTAAAATGTTATCTGAATTTAAAAAAGCAGTTAAAGGAACTGAAAATCAAGATAAGGAAGAGTAAGACTTGTGAGTTTTACTAAAAATAAGAAGTTAGGAAGTGTGTCTCTGTCAGACAATTTACCATTTCCTAGCTTTTTCTTGTATTAAGAAAATATAAATTTAAGTTTTCTTTAAGAAAGCTATATTATTCTGAAGAACTCTAAAATTTCACAGCTATTTATTAGTAATGACTACAGAATTCCTAGTCACTACTGGAAATGGTCTAGTTTTTAATAACAGCATTACTTAACCTTTCTATTCTAGAACGGGAGGTCTGGTATTTCTTTCAAGATAGGACTAGATTGTGGTATAATAGAGAGAATAAGTTTTTTAGTAAGACAAAGGAGAAAAAAGATGATTTATGCAGGAATTCTTGCCGGTGGAACTGGCACACGTATGGGAATCAGTAACTTGCCAAAACAATTTTTAGAGCTAGGTGATCGACCTATATTGGTTCATACAATTGAAAAATTTGTCTTGGAACCAAGCATTGAAAAAATTGTAGTTGGTGTTCACGGAGACTGGGTTTCCCATGCAGAGGATCTTGTAGATAAATATCTGCCCCTTCATAAGGATCGTATCATCATTACAAAAGGTGGTGCTGACCGCAATACGAGTATTGAGAAAATCATTGAAGCTATTGATGCTTATCGTCCGCTTACTCCAGAGGATATCGTTGTTACCCACGATTCTGTTCGTCCATTTATTACACTTCGCATGATTCAAGACAATATCAAACTTGCCCAAAATCATGACGCAGTGGACACAGTGGTAGAAGCGGTTGATACTATCGTTGAAAGTACTAATGGTCAATTTATTACAGATATTCCAAATCGTGCTCACCTCTATCAAGGACAGACACCTCAAACATTCCGTTGCAAGGACTTCATGGACCTTTATGGCTCTCTTTCTGCTGAGGAGAAGGAAATCTTAACAGATGCATGTAAAATCTTTGTGATCAAAGGAAAAGATGTGGCCTTGGCTAAAGGTGAATATTCAAATCTGAAAATTACTACAGTAACAGATCTGAAGATTGCAAAAAGCATGATTGAGGAAGAGTAATAAAATGATTAATCAAATTTACCAATTAACAAAGCCTAAGTTTATCAATGTCAAATACCAGGAAGAGGCCATTGACCAAGAGAATCATATCCTCATCCGCCCTAACTACATGGCTGTCTGTCATGCGGATCAGCGTTACTACCAAGGAAAACGTGATCCGAAGATTTTGAATAAAAAGCTTCCAATGGCAATGATTCACGAGTCATGTGGAACCGTTATTTCTGATCCAACAGGAACCTACGAAGTTGGTCAAAAAGTTGTCATGATTCCCAATCAGCCACCTATGCAGAGTGATGAAGAATTCTATGAGAACTACATGACAGGTACTCATTTCTTGTCTAGTGGATTTGATGGCTTTATGAGAGAGTTTGTTTCTCTTCCTAAAGATCGTGTGGTGGCTTATGATGCTATCGAAGATACGGTTGCAGCCATTACAGAGTTTGTCAGTGTCGGCATGCACGCTATGAATCGTCTATTGACCCTTGCTCATAGCAAGCGGGACCGAATCGCCGTTATCGGAGATGGAAGTTTAGCTTTTGTGGTTGCCAATATTATCAACTATACTTTGCCAGAAGCAGAGATTGTGGTTATTGGTCGTCATTGGGAAAAATTGGAACTTTTCTCATTTGCCAAAGAATGCTATATTACTGACAATATTCCTGAAGATTTGACCTTTGATCATGCTTTTGAGTGTTGTGGTGGTGATGGTACTGGACCAGCTATAAATGACTTGATTCGCTACATTCGTCCTCAGGGAACGATTCTCATGATGGGTGTTAGCGAGTATAAAGTCAATCTCAATACACGCGATGCCTTAGAAAAGGGCTTGCTCTTGGTAGGCTCCTCTCGTTCTGGTCGCATCGATTTTGAAAATGCAATCCAAATGATGGAAGTCAAGAAATTTGCAAATCGTCTTAAAAATATCCTTTATCTAGAAGAACCTGTAAGAGAAATTAAAGATATTCACCGTGTCTTTGCGACCGATTTAAACACAGCCTTTAAAACAGTGTTTAAGTGGGAAGTATAAGTGCTGGAGGTTAATTGTGGAGAAAATCATTAAAGAAAAAATTTCTTCCTTACTTAGTGAAGAAGAGGAAGTCCTCAGTGTTGAACAACTGGGGGGAATGACCAATCAAAACTATTTGGCCAAAACAACAAATAAGCAATACATTGTTAAATTCTTTGGTAAAGGGACAGAAAAACTGATCAATCGTCAGGATGAAAAGTACAATCTTGAACTACTAAAGGATTTAGACTTAGATGTAAAAAATTATCTTTTTGATATTGAAGCTGGTATCAAAGTAAATGAGTATATCGAATCTGCGATTACACTTGATTCAACTACAATCAAGACCAAGTTTGATAAAATTGCTCCAATTTTACAAACCATTCATGCTTCTGGTAAGGAATTAAGGGGAGAATTTGCTCCTTTTGAAGAAATCAAAAAATACGAATCCTTGATTGAAGAAAAAATCCCTTATGTCAACTACGAAGCTGTTCGAGAAGAAGTCTTCTCCTTAGAGAAAAGACTGGCTGACTTAGGTGTTGACAGAAAATCTTGTCATATCGATTTAGTGCCTGAAAACTTTATCGAATCACCTCAAGGACGACTTTATCTGATTGACTGGGAATACTCATCAATGAATGATCCAATGTGGGATTTGGCTGCTCTCTTTTTAGAGTCTGAATTCACTCGTCAAGAGGAAGAAGCCTTCTTGTCTCACTATGAGAGTGAGCAAACACCTGTCTCTCGTGAAAAGATTGCGATCTATAAAATTTTGCAAGATACTATTTGGAGTCTATGGACTGTCTATAAGGAAGAGCAAGGGGCAGATTTTGGTGACTATGGTGTGAATCGTTACCAAAGAGCTGTTAAAGGTCTGGCTAATTATGGAGGTTCAGATGAAAAATAAAAATGGAGTTTCCTTCGGTTTACTCTCAGGTATTTTCTGGGGTTTAGGTCTAACGATTAGTGCTTATATCTTTTCAATTTTTACTGACTTGTCGCCCTTTGTGGTAGCCGCTGCTCACGATTTCTTGAGTATCTTTATCTTACTAGCTTTTCTCTTGGTAAAAGAAGGAAAAGTTCGTCTCTCAATTTTCTTAAATATTCGCAATGTTAGTGTGATCATCGGAGCCTTGCTAGCAGGCCCTATCGGTATGCAGGCCAATCTTTATGCAGTTAAGTATATCGGTAGTTCTTTAGCTTCATCTGTATCGGCTATTTATCCTGCGATTTCAGTTTTATTGGCTTTCTTCTTTTTGAAGCACAAGATTTCGAAAAATACTGTGTTTGGGATTGTCTTGATTATTGCAGGGATTATTGCTCAGACCTATAAGGTTGAACAGGTCAATTCCTTCTACATTGGTATTCTCTGTGCTTTGGTTTGTGCTATTGCATGGGGAAGTGAGAGTGTTCTTAGCTCCTTTGCTATGGAAAGTGAATTGAGTGAAATCGAAGCCCTCTTAATCCGTCAAGTGACTTCATTCTTGTCCTATCTTGTGATTGTGCTCTTCTCTCATCAGTCATTTGCAGAAGTAGCTAATGGACAATTGTTAGGTCTTATGATTGTCTTTGCAGCCTTTGATATGATTTCCTACTTGGCTTATTATATCGCTATCAATCGCTTGCAACCAGCCAAGGCTACAGGTCTTAACGTGAGCTATGTAGTATGGACAGTCTTGTTTGCAGTTGTTTTCTTGGGTGCACCGCTAGATATGTTGACAATTATTACGTCACTTGTCGTTATTGCTGGAGTTTATATTATTATTAAAGAATAAAGGAGATTCGTGTGAAAGCCATCATCTTAGCAGCGGGCTTGGGAACTCGCTTGCGTCCTATGACTGAAAATACCCCTAAAGCCTTGGTTCAGGTTAATCAAAAACCCCTGATTGAATACCAAATTGAGTTTCTCAAAGAAAAAGGAATTAACGACATCATCATCATCGTTGGTTACCTTAAAGAACAATTCGATTATTTAAAAGAGAAATATGGTGTTCGCCTCGTCTTCAATGATAAATACGCTGACTACAATAACTTTTACTCTCTCTATCTTGTAAAAGAAGAATTAGCTAACAGCTATGTTATTGATGCCGATAATTATCTCTTTAAAAATATGTTCCGCAATGATTTGACACGTTCGACTTATTTTAGTGTCTATCGTGAAGATTGTACTAATGAATGGTTCTTAGTCTATGGCGATGACTACAAAGTTCAAGACATTATTGTTGATAGCAAGGCAGGTCGCATCCTTAGTGGTGTATCCTTCTGGGATGCTCCAACTGCAGAAAAGATTGTCAGCTTTATTGACAAGGCTTATGCAAGTGGTGAATTTGTTGATCTCTACTGGGACAATATGGTTAAGGATAATATCAAAGAGCTGGATGTCTATGTTGAAGAATTAGAAGGCAATAGTATCTATGAAATCGATAGTGTCCAAGACTATCATAAATTAGAAGAAATTCTTAAAAACGAAAATTAAAGATTCCAACATCTGGCTAAAATAGTCGGATGTTTTTTATTTCACTTTAGTTTGATATTTTTAATAACTGTTTGAAATATGGTTGTTAGATATAAAAAAAACAAAAAATGAACAAAAAACAACAGAAAAATATTGACAACGATTTCATATAGTGTTATACTTATAGCATAAAGTTAATGGAAAGAAGGGAAAACCTTATGGGATTAGATCATTTCTTTGACAAAAACCTTGTGTTTTGCTTAGAAGCGGATAATCAAGAACAACTCTTTGATCAGGTTGCAACTTTATTGGAAGAACGAGAAATCGTAACTCCAACCTATCGTGAAGCCTTGATCACGCGTGAAAAGTCATTTCCAACTGGCTTAGATATGGAATTTTTGGGTAAGGATTTGCCGAATGTGGCTATTCCTCACACAGATATTGTTCATAATCTAGCTGAAAAAGTTGTGGTCGTTCGATTAGAAAAACCAGTGACCTTCCACAACATGATTGCGCCAGATAAGGAAGTAGAGGTATCCTTGCTCTTCTTTATCATTAATAACTCAAGTTCAAGTCAAACGAACATTCTTGCTCAGTTGATGGACTTCTTTACTGGAAATGGTCATCTTGAAGATCTATCAAAAATTTCTGAACCAGAAGCTCTCTATGCTTATATCGCTGAAGCAACTGCATAATCTTGTCTATTAAAAATATTAAATCGGAGGAAATCCATATGATTAAAATTCTTGCTGCCTGCGGTGCAGGTGTTAATTCAAGCCACCAAATTAAAAGTGCTCTTGAAGAAGAACTTTCAAACCGCGGTTTCGATGTTCACTGTGATGCGGTAATGGTCAAAGACGTTAATGAAGACCTTATCAAAGGTTATGATATCTTCACACCAATTGCTGCTACAGACCTTGGTTTTGACCCAGGTATTCCAGTTATCGAAGCTGGACCAATCTTATTCCGTATCCCAGCAATGAGTGCTCCAGTATTTGACAATATTGAAGCAGCTATCAAAGAACACGGGTTAAGCTAATTCAAATTTGTTAACATTCATATAACATAAAAAGGGAGGAACTGTTATGGATGCAATCTTTGGCCTAATCAAAGAATTTTTCACACCTATCTTAGATATGGGTGGACCTGTCATCATGTTAATCATTTTGACAGTATTGGCTTTACTTTTTGGAGTGAAATTCTCCAAAGCGCTTGAAGGTGGTATCAAACTTGCCATCGCTCTTACTGGTATCGGAGCTATCATCGGTATGCTAAATGGTGCTTTCTCTGCATCACTTGCAAAATTCGTTGAAAATACTGGTATCCAATTGAGTATCACTGACGTTGGTTGGGCACCACTTGCAACAATCACTTGGGGATCTGCTTGGACACTTTACTTCTTGCTTATCATGTTGATTGTCAACGTAGTAATGCTTGCTATGAAGAAAACTGATACACTTGACGTCGATATCTTCGATATCTGGCACTTGTCTATCACAGGTCTTTTGATTAAATGGTATGCAGACAATAACGGTGTGAGCCAAGGGGTTTCACTCTTGATTGCTACAGCAGCTATCGTACTTGTTGGTGTGTTGAAAATTATCAACTCTGACTTGATGAAACCTACATTTGATGACCTTCTTAATGCACCAAGTTCATCACCAATGACATCAACTCACATGAACTACATGATGAACCCAGTTATCATGGTTTTGGATAAGATTTTTGAAAAATTCTTCCCAGGACTTGATAAATATGACTTTGACGCTGCTAAATTGAACAAAAAAATCGGTTTCTGGGGATCTAAATTCTTCATCGGTTTCATTCTTGGTATCGTTATCGGTATTATGGGAACTCCACATCCAATTGCAGGTGTTGCCGATGCAGATAAATGGCGTCTTGTTATCAGAGGATGGTTGTCTCTTGGTTTGACTGCCGGTGTATCTTTGGAACTCTTCTCACTTATCGGTTCATGGTTCATCGCAGCCGTAGAACCACTATCACAAGGTATTACAAACGTTGCTACTAAACGTCTTCAAGGACGTAAATTCAACATCGGTCTTGACTGGCCATTCATCGCTGGTCGTGCTGAAATCTGGGCTTGTGCTAACGTACTTGCACCAATCATGTTGATTGAAGCTGTTCTTCTTTCAAAAGTTGGAAATGGTATCTTGCCACTTGCAGGTATCATCGCAATGGGTGTTACTCCAGCTCTCTTGGTTGTAACTCGTGGTAAATTGCTCCGTATGATTATTTTCGGAACACTCTTGTTGCCACTCTTCCTTCTTTCAGGTACACTTATCGCACCATTTGCAACAGAACTTGCTAAAGGTGTAGGTGCCTTCCCAGCAGGTGTGAGCGAAACTCAATTGATCACTCACTCAACTCTTGAAGGACCAATCGAAAAACTTCTTGGTTGGACAATTGGTAACACTACAACAGGTGATATCAAAGCAATCCTTGGTGCTGTAGTCTTCCTTGTATTCTATATCGGTATCTTTGCTTGGTACAGAAAACAAATGATCAAACGTAATGAAGAGTACGCAGCAAAAGCAAAATAATGCGCTCCTATAAAATGTAAATTGTTGAAACTAGGTTGTCATACCATTAGGAGTGACAGCCTAGTTTTTTATAAACTATCAAGAAATCGGAGAAAATAATGGTAATTGAATTAAAATCAGAACAATTAAGAGTTCAATTTAACAGTTTTGGTGGGGCTCTTTCTTCTATAAAAGATGCTGAGGGAGTTGAGTATTTGTGGCAAGGGGATGCCACTTATTGGAGTGGACAAGCTCCTGTTCTCTTCCCCATTTGTGGTTCTTTGAGAGAGGATACAGCCCTCTATATAGATGAGAAGGGACAAGAAAGAAAAGGAAACATTCCTCGTCATGGTTTGGTTCGTAAGAAAGAATTTGAATTAGTTGAACAAACAGATAAGAGTGTAACTTTTGCAATTGAAGACGATGAGAATAGCTATCAGAACTACCCTTATCATTTCCGCCTAGAAATCACTTATATCCTTACAGGAAAGACAGTACGGACTCAATACAAAATTTTCAATAAAGAAACTAGCAAGGTCATGCCTTACTTTATTGGTGGACATCCAGGATTTAATTGTCCTCTACTGGATGATGAGGTCTATGAAGATTACTACTTAGAGTTTGAGAAAGAAGAGACTTGCTCTGTTCCACGTCCTTTCCCAGAAACGGGGATGCTTGATTTTCAAGATAGAAGTCCATGGCTAGAGGATCAAAAGAAATTAGTTCTTAATTATGATCTTTTCAGCACAGATGCAGTGACCTTAGATGAATTGCAATCTAGAACAATTGCCCTTCGTTCTCGGAAACATGATAAGGGATTGAAAGTGCACTTTGCAGAGTTTCCAAATCTCATTGTCTGGTCAACTTTGAACAAAGGACCTTTCATTGCCTTTGAACCATGGTCTGGCTTGTCAACATCCCTTGAAGAAGGAGATCATCTCGAAGATAAGAAAAATGTTCGTCTCCTAGAACCTGGTCAAATGGATCAAATTGGTTTTGATATCGAAATTTTTTAGTTAAAAAAACACAAAAACAAACACTAACTGTTGACTTTTTCCGGAAATAGGAGTATATTATGTTTGTAAGCAACAAATGATGTTTGTAACAAACAAATAATCACTTGTTATATTCTCTTTCGTGGAGAAGAATTATTTCTAGGAAATTGATTTCCTAAACTTGAATAAGGTGTCATTCATCTCGTTCAATCCAATTTGTCAATAAACTGCTAGAAAACTTTTTGTAGGTAAACTGCTAACCATAAAAGTCTTTACTAGCCTAGAAAAATAAAAGGAGTATACAATATGTCTATTGTTATCGGTGCAGATGCTGCAGGTTTGAGATTGAAAGAAGTTGTGAAAGACTTCTTGGAAAAAGAAAACTTCCACGTTGTGGATGTTACAGCTGAAGGTCAAGACTTTGTTGATGTGACTCTTGCTGTTGCTGCAGAAGTAAACAAAGAAGAACAAAACCTTGGTATCGTGATTGATGCTTATGGAGCTGGTCCATTTATGGTCGCAACTAAGATCAAAGGAATGGTTGCTGCAGAAGTATCTGACGAACGTTCAGCTTATATGACTCGTGGCCACAACAACTCACGTATAATCACTATGGGTGCACAACTTGTTGGTGATGAATTGGCTAAAAACATTGCTAAAGGATTTGTTAACGGTAAATACGATGGTGGACGTCACCAAATTCGTGTCGATATGTTGAACAAAATGTGCTAATTAGATTACAGTAAGAAAGGTAAGTTAAAAATGAGAATTGCAATTGGATGTGACCACATCGTAACAGATGAAAAAATGGCGGTTTCAGAATTTTTGAAATCAAAAGGATATGAAGTTATTGACTTTGGTACATATGACCATACACGTACTCACTACCCAATCTTTGGTAAAAAAGTAGGGGAAGCTGTAACTAGTGGTCAAGCTGATCTTGGAGTATGTATCTGTGGTACTGGTGTTGGTATCAACAACGCTGTAAATAAAGTTCCAGGTGTCCGTTCTGCCTTGGTTCGTGATATGACAACAGCCCTTTATGCTAAAGAACAATTGAACGCCAACGTTATCGGTTTTGGTGGTAAGATTACTGGAGAATTGCTCATGTGTGACATCATTGAAGCTTTCATCCATGCTGAGTACAAACCATCTGAAGAAAACAAAAAATTGATTGCGAAAATTGAACACGTTGAAAGTCACAATGCTCAACAAACAGACGCAAACTTCTTCACTGAATTCCTTGAAAAATGGGATCGCGGAGAATACCACGACTAAGAGGTGACCTATGATTTTAACAGTCACAATGAACCCATCTATTGATATTTCCTATCCTTTGGATGAGTTGAAGATTGATACTGTCAATCGTGTGGTGGATGTAACCAAAACGGCTGGTGGTAAGGGACTCAATGTTACCCGAGTACTTTCAGAATTTGGGGATTCTGTTCTTGCTACTGGTTTAGTGGGTGGCAAACTTGGTGAGTTTTTGGTTGAACATATCGATAATCAAGTAAAGAAAGATTTCTTCTCAATTCAGGGAGAAACTCGTAACTGTATTGCTATTCTTCACGGTGACAACCAAACAGAAGTTCTTGAAAAAGGACCTGAAGTTCTTGAACAAGAAGGTCAATACTTTTTGGAACATTTCAAAAAACTCTTGGAGTCAGTTGAAGTAGTAGCCATCTCGGGTAGTCTGCCAGCTGGCCTTCCAGTTGATTACTATGCGAGCTTGGTTGAACTTGCTAATCAAGCTGGCAAGCCTGTTGTCTTGGACTGCTCTGGTGCAGCACTTCAGGCGGTTCTTGAATCACCACATAAACCAACAGTCATCAAACCAAATAATGAGGAACTATCTCAGCTTCTAGGAAGAGAAGTTTCTGAGGATTTGGATGAATTAAAAGAAGTACTTCAAGAACCTTTGTTTGCAGGTATTGAATGGATTATCGTTTCACTTGGTGCCAACGGTGCCTTTGCCAAACATGGGGACACTTTCTACAAGGTAGATATTCCTAGAATTCAGGTGGTCAACCCTGTCGGATCTGGAGATTCTACTGTGGCAGGAATTTCTTCAGGACTTCTTCATAAAGAATCGGATGCAGAATTACTCATCAAGGCAAATGTCCTTGGTATGCTCAATGCTCAAGAAAAAATGACTGGTCATGTCAACATGGCCAACTATCAAGCTCTATATGATCAATTAATAGTAAAAGAGGTATAAAATGACTTTAACAGAACAAAAACGTGCACGCTTAGAAAAACTTTCTGATGAAAATGGTATCATCTCAGCTCTTGCATTTGACCAACGTGGTGCTTTGAAACGCCTCATGGCTCAACACCAAACAGAAGAACCAACTGTAGCTCAAATGGAAGAACTTAAAGTCTTGGTAGCAGATGAATTGACTAAATACGCTTCATCAATGCTTCTTGACCCTGAGTATGGACTTCCAGCGACTAAAGCTCTTGATGAAAAAGCTGGTCTTCTCCTTGCTTATGAAAAAACAGGTTATGATACAACAAGCACAAAACGCTTGCCAGACTGCTTGGATGTTTGGTCTGCAAAACGTATTAAAGAAGAAGGTGCAGATGCAGTTAAATTCTTGCTTTACTATGATGTAGATAGCTCAGACGAACTTAACCAAGAAAAACAAGCTTACATCGAACGTATCGGTTCTGAATGTGTGGCTGAAGATATCCCATTCTTCCTTGAAATCCTTGCTTATGATGAAAAAATTGCAGACGCTGGTTCTGTAGAATACGCGAAAGTAAAACCACACAAAGTTATCGGTGCTATGAAAGTCTTCTCAGACCCACGCTTTAACATTGACGTCTTGAAAGTAGAAGTTCCTGTTAACATTAAATATGTTGAAGGCTTTGCTGAAGGTGAAGTAGTTTATACACGTGAAGAAGCAGCAGCCTTCTTCAAAGCTCAAGATGAAGCAACTAACTTGCCATACATCTACTTGAGTGCTGGTGTATCAGCTAAACTCTTCCAAGATACTCTTGTATTTGCCCATGAATCAGGTGCAAACTTCAATGGAGTTCTTTGTGGCCGTGCTACATGGGCTGGATCAGTTGAAGCTTACATCAAAGATGGTGAAGAAGCAGCACGTGAATGGCTTCGCACAACTGGTTTTGAAAACATTGACGAACTCAACAAAGTTCTTCAAACAACAGCGACTTCATGGAAAGAACGCGTGTAAGCAAGTCCTCCTAGGTTAGGAACATGAATCTAAAAAAATTTTAAAAAAAGTTGTATGTAAAGGTTTACAAAATAACTTACTTGTGCTATACTTAAATCACAAGTTAATACAAGGTGAGTGTTACTAAGTAATATTAGGCATGATCACAGGTGAATTAGAAATCGGCTGATTTTCTAGTTCATTTGTGGTCATTTTTTGTACTCATATACCTTTAAGATATAAAAGGAGGTTGACATGTATCGAATTCTAAATCCAATGAATCACAATGTCTCGCTTGTCAGAAATGATAAAGGAGAAGAAGTGATTGTGATTGGTAAGGGGATTGCATTTGGAAAGAAGAAAGGGGATTTGATTGCTGAACAGCAGGTTGAGAAAATCTTTCGGATGAAGACCGAAGAGTCAAGAGAAAACTTTATGGCTCTCCTCAAAGATGTTCCGCTTGATTTTATCACAGTGACTTATGAAATCATTGATAAGCTATCAAAGAAATATCATTATCCGATTCAAGAGTATCTCTACGTAACCTTGACAGATCATATTTACTGTTCTTACCAGGCTCTAGCACAAGGAAGGTACAAGGATAGTAATCTGCCAGATATTTCCACTAAGTATCCTGTCGCTTTTCAAATCGCAAATGAAGCATTTGAAATTTACCGTCAGAAGCTAGCAGATCATTTTCCTGAGGACGAGATTATTCGGATTGCTTATCATTTCATTAATGCCGAAGGCGAAAATGAAGTGGAACTTGTGGAGTCGATTGATAAGAGGAAAGAAATTCTCAGGAATGTTGAAGAAGTGCTAAAGGGTTATGCAATTCAACGAACCAAAGAGAATAACCATTTCTATGATCGTTTTATGATTCATTTGAATTATTTCTTGGATTATTTAGACAGATCTAGAGATGATAACCAATCACTTCTGGATATGGAAGATCACATTAAACAATCCTATCCAAAAGCGTTCGAGATTGGTTCCAAGATCTATGATGTGATTACGCAACATACGGGTCTTGATTTGTATAAAAGTGAACGAGTTTATCTAGTTCTACATATCCAACGTTTATTGTCATAAAAATTTAATTAAAAATACATAAGGAGAATTCTATCATGAATAGAGAAGAAGTAACATTGTTAGGTTTTGAAATCGTAGCCTATGCTGGCGACGCTCGTTCAAAACTATTGGAAGCCTTGAAGGCTGCTGAAGCTGGTGATTTTGAAAAAGCGGACGCTCTGGTAGAGGAAGCTGGTAGCTGTATCGCTGAGGCTCACCACGCGCAAACAAGTCTATTGACTAAGGAAGCTTCTGGTGAGGACTTAGCGTATAGTGTGACCATGATGCATGGTCAAGATCACTTGATGACAACTATTTTGTTAAAAGATTTGATGCACCATTTAATTGAACTGTACAAGAGAGGAGTTAAATAATGAATAAACTAATTGCATTTATTGAGAAAGGAAAACCTTTCTTTGAGAAATTATCTCGTAATATCTATCTTCGTGCTATTCGTGATGGTTTCATTGCAGGTATGCCTGTTATTCTCTTCTCAAGTATTTTTATCTTGATTGCCTTTGTACCAAACTCATGGGGCTTTAAATGGTCTGATGAAGTTGTAGCCTTTCTTATGAAACCTTACAGCTATTCAATGGGTATTTTAGCTCTCTTGGTAGCTGGTACAACAGCCAAGTCATTGACCGACTCAGTAAACCGTAGCATGGAGAAAACCAATCAAATCAACTATATGTCAACATTGTTGGCAGCAATTGTTGGTTTGTTGATGTTGGCAGCTGATCCTATCGAAAATGGTCTTGCTACTGGATTCTTGGGGACAAAAGGTTTGCTTTCAGCTTTCCTTGCTGCCTTTGTTACTGTAGCAATCTATAAGGTTTGTGTTAAGAACAACGTCACTATTCGTATGCCTGACGAAGTTCCACCAAATATCTCACAAGTCTTTAAAGATGTGATTCCATTCACTCTATCAGTTGTTTCTCTTTATGCTCTTGATTTACTAGCTCGTCATTTTGTTGGTGCTAGTGTAGCAGAATCAATCGGTAAATTCTTTGCACCATTATTCTCTGCTGCTGATGGTTATCTAGGTATCACCATTATCTTTGGTGCCTTTGCCTTCTTCTGGTTTGTTGGTATCCATGGTCCATCTATTGTTGAACCTGCTATCGCAGCAATTACCTATGCCAATGCCGAAGTCAACTTGAACCTTCTCCAACAAGGTATGCACGCTGACAAGATTCTTACTTCTGGTACACAAATGTTTATCGTTACCATGGGTGGTACTGGTGCGACACTGGTTGTTCCATTCATGTTCATGTGGTTAACAAAATCAAAACGTAACCGTGCAATCGGACGTGCTTCAGTAGTTCCAACTTTCTTTGGTGTAAATGAACCAATCTTGTTTGGTGCACCACTTGTATTGAACCCAATCTTCTTCATTCCATTTATCTTTGCTCCAATCGCAAACGTTTGGATCTTCAAATTCTTTATTGAAGCTCTTGGAATGAACTCATTTACTGCTAATCTACCATGGACAACTCCAGCTCCACTAGGTCTAGTTCTTGGTACGAACTTCCAAGTTCTATCATTCATTCTTGCTGCCCTTCTAATCGTGGTTGACGTAGTCATTTACTATCCATTCCTTAAAGTCTATGATGAACAAATTCTTGAAGAAGAGCGTTCAGGTAAATCTAATGATGAATTGAAAGACAAAGTTGCTGCAAACTTCAACACTGCAAAAGCAGATGCTATTCTTGAAAAAGCGGGTGTCGATGCAGCACAAAATACCATCACTGAAGAAACAAATGTCCTCGTTCTCTGTGCTGGTGGAGGTACAAGTGGTCTCCTTGCAAATGCTTTGAATAAGGCAGCTGCAGAATACAATGTTCCTGTGAAAGCAGCAGCAGGTGGCTATGGTGCTCACCGTGAAATGTTGCCAGAGTTTGATTTAGTTATCCTTGCACCTCAAGTTGCTTCAAACTTTGAAGACATGAAAGCAGAAACTGATAAACTTGGTATTAAACTTGCGAAAACAGAAGGCGCTCAATACATCAAATTAACCCGTGATGGAAAAGGTGCTCTTGCATTTGTACAAGCTCAATTCGATTAANNATAGGGACTNTNAAANAGTCTNCTATCGTTACGGAAATCGCTATGGCGAATTTCCTAATCGNCTTGTTAATTCGTCGGTAAAAAGATATCGTTTTTACCTCCTCATGTCACAATTCGGTGACTTGGTACAAGAAGTGAGATGGAGAAGGATGGCTCACTGACTCCTCTCCTCTCACTTTTAGTTTATTTAAATCAAGAAATAGGTGAAAAAAATGACAAAAACATTACCAAAAGACTTTATTTTTGGTGGCGCAACAGCTGCCTATCAAGCAGAAGGTGCTACACATACTGATGGAAAAGGACCAGTTGCGTGGGATAAATATCTTGAAGATAACTATTGGTACACTGCAGAACCAGCCAGTGACTTTTACAATCGATATCCAGTTGACCTAAAGCTAGCAGAAGAGTATGGTGTCAATGGCATTCGAATTTCTATTGCCTGGTCACGTATTTTCCCAACAGGCTACGGTCAAGTAAATCAGAAAGGTGTCGAGTTTTATCATAATTTATTTGCAGAGTGTCACAAACGTCATGTTGAGCCCTTTGTAACTCTTCATCACTTTGATACGCCAGAAGCTCTACATTCAAATGGAGACTTCTTAAACCGTGAAAATATCGAACACTTTGTAGACTACGCTGCCTTCTGTTTTGAAGAATTCCCAGAAGTAAACTATTGGACAACCTTTAATGAAATTGGGCCAATTGGTGATGGTCAATACTTGGTTGGTAAATTCCCTCCAGGTATCCAGTACGACCTTGCCAAAGTTTTCCAATCGCACCACAATATGATGGTTTCTCATGCGCATGCAGTCAAGCTATATAAAGATAAAGGTTATAAAGGTGAAATTGGTGTTGTTCATGCCCTGCCTACTAAATATCCTCTAGATCCTGAAAATCAAGCAGATGTTCGCGCTGCTGAGTTGGAAGATATTATTCACAATAAATTTATCTTGGATGCAACTTATCTAGGTCGCTATTCAGCTGAAACGATGGAAGGTGTCAACCATATCTTATCAGTCAATGGTGGTAGCTTAGATCTTCGTGAAGAAGATTTCGAAGTATTAGAAGCCGCAAAAGACTTGAACGACTTCCTTGGAATCAATTACTATATGAGTGACTGGATGGAAGCATTTGATGGAGAAACTGAAATTATCCATAATGGTAAGGGTGAGAAAGGAAGCTCTAAATACCAAATCAAAGGTGTTGGTCGTCGTGTAGCTCCTGACTATGTACCACGTACGGACTGGGATTGGATTATCTACCCTCAAGGTTTATATGACCAAATCATGCGAGTGAAGAAAGATTATCCTAACTACAAGAAGATTTACATCACAGAAAATGGACTTGGTTATAAAGATGAGTTCGTTGATAACACTGTTTACGATGATGGCCGTATTGATTATGTCAAACAACACTTGGAAGTCTTGTCTGATGCTATTGCAGATGGCGCTAATGTAAAAGGTTACTTCATTTGGTCATTAATGGATGTCTTCTCATGGTCAAACGGTTATGAAAAACGCTACGGTCTCTTCTATGTAGACTTTGAAACTCAAGAACGTTATCCTAAGAAATCAGCTCACTGGTACAAGAAAGTAGCGGAAAGTCAGATTATAGACTAGTAGAATTAGTAATTAGATATAGAATTCTAGTGTGGTAAAAGATGTTCAAAAATTTTATCCAATCAATTTATGAAAAAGTTTATATTATTAATTTTGATAAATGTTCTCAAATACCTTGTTTGACTAATGAGGAGCTGAAAAATCTTGGGAAATGGTATGTCTCTACCGGTAAAGAATGGATTTGCTATTCAGACTATGAGCTGGAAGAATTTAAAAATATCTTTTTAAATTTTATCAGTCCTGAAGAACGGGATAATATCTCCTTTGATTCAGATTTTATGCCGTTTCAACAATCATAAATAATCTAGGAAACTCCTTGTAAAAATCTTCATCCAAAAATGCGTCATATCAAGATTCTTATTTTCTTGATATGACGCATTTTATTTTTTATCAATCCTCAGTTTTATGGTTTAGAAAGAATAATTTTTGTTTGTTTTGAAAGTTGTTCGAAGGTTTCTTTGCTTAGTTTAGAATCTGAAACGATGGTATCAATATCAGAGATATTGTAGAAGGTATAAAAATCAAATTTATTGAACTTACTATTGTCAGCTAGTAAGTATTTTTTATTGGAATTATTGAGAGCGATGCGTTGGGATTCACCTTCCTCTTCACTAAAGGTCGCAATCGCATTGTCCTGAATACCATTACAGCTAACGAAAGCTTTAGAAAATTGAAGATTGGCCAAGTTTTGCAAGGTTAGTGTTCCGACAAAGGCTCCAGTGATAGAGCGGTAGTTTCCACCAATTAAAATCAAATCTGTTAGTTTTCGTTCGTTTAGAATGAGAAAGACTGGTAAACTGTTTGTTACAACACGAATATTATCAATTGGAAGTTCACGAGCAAAAGATTCCAATGTTGTTCCTGGCCCAATAAAAATGGTTTCACCCTCATCAATTAAATGGCCTGCAAAACGGCTGATTTCTTGTTTTTCTGCGATTTGTAAGCTTTGTTTTTCGATATTGGAACGTTCATTGTTTAAAATGGAACCTGTGCGAATTTTCTCAGCTCCACCGTGAACCCGAACAAGTAGATCCTTGTCTGCCAACTCTTGCAAGTAGCGTCTAGCAGTCATATCTGATACATCCAAGCGAGTCATAATTTCTTTTACAGTGATAGTTCCTTTGGTGTTCACTGTTTCTAGAATACTATCTAATTTTTCTTGTTTCAGCATCCTTTTCACCTCGATTTCTACTATTATTATCTTACCACAAAACACTCAATCAATCAAATAGAAAAAAACAAAAGAAAACAAAAACAAAAATATCATGGTTGTTTTAAACAAACCATGATATTTGTTATTGCTTATAAAATAGATAATATTAGTCTAAACCGTAGTTGTAATCATCGTCTTGCATGGCTTCAACTTCACCAAGTAGGTAACCATTTCCGACTTGAGAGAAGAAGTCGTGGTTAGATGTTCCTGTTGAAATACCGTTCATAACAATTGGGTTGACATCATCAGCTGAATCTGGGAAGAGTGGATCTTGTCCCAGGTTCATGAGAGCTTTGTTAGCATTGTAGCGAAGGAAGGTTTTGACTTCTTCCGTCCAACCAACACCATCATAGAGGCTCTCTGTATAACCTTCTTCGTTCTCGTAGAGAGTGTAGAGCAGGTCGTACATCCATTCTTTAAGTTTTTCTTGCTCTTCTTCAGGTAATTCATTAAAACCAAGTTGGAATTTGTAACCAATGTAGGTTCCGTGAACAGACTCATCACGAATAATTAATTTGATGATTTCCGCGACGTTGGCTAGTTTGTTGTTACCAAGATAGTAGAGGGGAGTGAAGAAACCAGAGTAGAAGAGGAAGGTTTCAAGGAAGACACTGGCAACTTTCTTTTCAAGTGGGCTACCGTTGAGGTAAATTTCGTTGACAATCTCAGCCTTCTTTTGTAGGTAAGGATTGGTATTGGTCCATTCGAAAATTTCTTCAATCTCAGCCTTTGTATTCAAAGTAGAAAAGATTGATGAGTAAGATTTAGCGTGAACAGATTCCATAAATTGGATGTTATTGAAAACAGCTTCTTCATGTGGTGTACGGATGTCTGCGCGAAGGGCTTGAACCCCAGTTTCAGATTGCATGGTATCCAAGAGAGTTAATCCACCAAAGACTTTACCGACCAGGTCTTTTTCCTTGTTTGATAACTTTCTCCAGTCATCCAAGTCATTTGATAAGGGAATACGTGTATCAAGCCAGAATTGCTCCGTCAGCTTTTCCCAAGTTGATTTGTCGATGACATCTTCGATGGCATTCCAGTTAATGGCTTTGTAGTAAGTTTCCATTTGAAATCTCTTTCTGTGTTTAGTATTGCGAACTCACAATTATTTCTATTTTATCATAATTCTAGAGGAGTATCGCACAAAAAGTCGGAAGTCCGACTTTTTGTTATTTCATAGTATAGATGCTTATTCCAGTTTAGTTTAGCAGGGTGAATGAATACTTATCTGAGAAAATGTAGTTTCCTCAAGCAAAGATTAAATCACACAGCTTTCACATTGGTTGGCACCGACTTCTCCACCGTCATCTGTAAAGGTACGGACGTAGTAGATAGACTTGATACCCTTGTTAAAGGCATAGTTACGAAGGATAGACAAGTCACGTGTCGTTTGTTTGTTTTCTTTCTTCCATTCGTAAAGACCTTTTGGAATGTCACTACGCATGAAGAGAGTGAGTGAAAGTCCTTGGTCCACATGCTCAGTTGCAGCTGCGTAAACATCAATCACCTTACGCATATCCATGTCGTAAGCAGAAGTGTAGTAAGGAATGGTTTCTGTTGACAAGCCAGCAGCAGGATAGTAGATTTTACCGATTTTCTTTTCTTGACGCTCTTCGATACGTTGCGTAATCGGGTGGATAGAAGCAGAAACGTCATTGATGTAACTGATCGAACCATTTGGGGCAACAGCTAGACGGTTTTGGTGGTAAAGTCCATCTGCTTGAACCTTGTCGCGAAGTTCAGCCCAGTCAGCAGCACTTGGGATAAAGACATCTTTGAAAAGTTCTTTAACACGGTCTGATTTTGGAACAAACTCGCCTGTAATATACTTTTCAAAGTAGCTTCCGTTAGCATAGTCTGATTTTTCAAAGTTGTGGAAGGTAATACCACGTTCACGCGCGATATTGTTTGACTCAACTAAAGTCCAGTAGTTCATGAGCATGAAGTAGATGCTTGTAAATTCAACAGACTCAGGCGATCCATATTCAATCAATTGTTGGGCAAGGTAGCTGTGAAGTCCCATGGCACCAAGACCAAAGGTATGAGCTTGGCTATTTCCGTGGTCGATGGTAGGAACAGCTACGATGTGTGAACTATCTGTAACGAAAGTAAGGGCACGAACCATAGCACGGATAGAACGACCAAAGTCAGGTGAAGTCATCATGTTAACTACGTTGGTTGAACCAAGGTTACATGAAACGTCTGTTCCCATTTGCAGGAATTCTTGAGCATCGTTGATCAAGCTTGGTTCTTGGACTTGAAGAATCTCAGAACACAAGTTACTCATGATGATTTTTCCATCAACTGGGTTTGCACGGTTAGCCGTATCAATGTTGACAACATAAGGGTAGCCAGATTCTTGTTGCAATTTAGAGATTTCAGTTTCCAAATCACGCGCCTTGATTTTTGTCTTGCGGATATTTGGATTTGAGACCAATTCATCGTATTTTTCAGTGATGTCAATGTAGTTGAATGGAACACCGTATTCAAGTTCTACTGAGTAAGGGCTGAAGAGGTACATTTCTTCATTTTTACGTGCTAATTCGTAGAATTTATCGGGTACTACAACACCAAGTGAAAGGGTCTTAACACGAACTTTTTCATCGGCGTTTTCTTTCTTAGTTGAAAGGAAGGCGATGATATCTGGGTGGAAGACGTTGAGGTAGACAACACCAGCGCCTTGGCGTTGACCCAATTGGTTGGAGTAAGAGAAACTATCTTCGAAGAGCTTCATGACTGGTACGACACCAGAAGCTGCTCCTTCGTAGCCTTTGATAGGTGCACCAGCTTCACGAAGGTTGCTGAGGGTAATTCCCACACCACCACCAATACGTGAAAGTTGAAGAGCTGAGTTGATAGAACGTCCGATAGAGTTCATATCATCAGTTACTTGGATTAGGAAGCAAGATACTAACTCCCCACGGCGAGCACGTCCAGCATTCAAGAAGGAAGGAGTAGCAGGTTGATAGCGTTGGTGGATGATTTCATTGGCAATATCAATCGCAACAGCTTCATCACCATCAGCAAAATAAAGGGCGTTAAAGAAGACACGGTCTTCCATGCTTTCAAGATAGTATTCACCGTCGTTAGTCTTTAAGGCATATTGATTGTAAAACTTATAAGCTGCCATGAAAGACTTGAATTGGAAGTTTTGGTCTTTGATAAATTGAGCTAATTCTTCCAAAAATTCTGGACGGTATTTCTTGATAAAGGCTGTTTCGATGTAGTTGTGTTCAATGAGGTAGTTGATTTTATCTTTGATTGAATCAAAAACCATAGTGTTTGGAACTACATTTTCTTTAAAGAAGGCATCCAAGGCTTCCTTATCTTTATGAAGCATGATTTGTCCATTAACAGGACGGTTGATTTCGTTATTAAGACGGAAGTAAGTCACGTCCTCAAGATGTTTTAATCCCATAAAAATTCCCTTGTCTAATTACAAAAGAAAGGCTTCTAAGTTAGCCCTAGAAGCAGTTTCTTCTGGATGATGTACTAAGATTATGCTAATTGTTTCAGTTTTCCTGGTTGGAAACCTGAAAAGACTTCAGTTGGTGTTTGGATAACAGGAGCTGCGCTGAAACCGAGCTCTTTAACTTGATCGATGTACTCAGGTTGCTCATCAAGATTGATTTCACGATAAGCGACATTATTACTGTCCAAGAAACGTTTGGTCATCTTACATTGGACACAGTTGTTTTTAGAATAAACGGTTACCATTGTGTAACTCCTCTTTCAAAATAGATTACTTTCTTAGTATATCAGAAAATAAATTTTTGTCAATGATTTAAAACTAAATATAGTGGTCTATTTTTATGCTTAAGCTCACAAAACACAATATGTAGTGTTTGTTTTATGAAATAGTTATGATAATCCTACAAGTAGTTTTTTGGAAAACTATATCCTGTGTTTTGTTATCTAGAATAGAAGATTTTCAGCAAGTTATCTGAAAGGAAATCGAATAAATCCCATAAAATGCTTGAAAAAAATCCTAGAAGATGATATAATACCAAATTGTAAGGGTTATCACATATAACTCAAAAAAGAAAGAACAAAAGGAGAGTCAAACTATGGCTTCTAAAGATTTCCACGTAGTGGCAGAAACAGGTATTCACGCACGTCCAGCAACATTGTTGGTACAAACTGCTAGCAAATTTGCTTCAGATATCACTCTTGAGTACAAAGGTAAATCAGTTAACCTTAAATCAATCATGGGTGTTATGAGTCTTGGTGTTGGCCAAGGTGCTGACGTAACTATCTCAGCTGAAGGTGCAGATGCAGATGATGCTATCGCTGCAATCTCAGAAACAATGGAAAAAGAAGGATTGGCATAAGGAAAATGACAGAAATGCTTAAAGGAATCGCAGCATCTGACGGTGTTGCAGTTGCAAAAGCATATCTACTCGTTCAACCGGATTTGTCATTCGAGACTGTTTCAGTCGAAGATACAAACGCAGAAGAGGCTCGTTTGGATGTAGCTCTTGAAGCTTCTCAAAACGAGCTTTCTCTTATCCGTGAGAAAGCTGTAGGTACGCTTGGTGAAGAAGCGGCTCAAGTTTTTGACGCTCATTTGATGGTTCTTGCTGACCCAGAATTGATTGGTCAGATTAAAGAAACAATCCGTGCTAAGAAAGTCAATGCTGAAGCAGGTCTTAAAGAAGTGACTGACATGTTCATCACTATCTTTGAAGGCATGGAAGACAACCCATATATGCAAGAACGTGCAGCGGATATCCGCGACGTGACAAAACGTGTATTGGCAAACCTTCTTGGTAAAAAATTGCCAAATCCAGCTTCTATCAATGAAGAAGTAATCGTAATTGCGCATGACTTGACACCATCTGATACAGCTCAATTGGATAAAAACTTTGTAAAAGCTTTTGTAACAAATATCGGTGGACGTACAAGCCACTCAGCTATCATGGCACGTACACTTGAAATTGCAGCTGTATTGGGAACAAATAACATTACTGAAGTGGTGAAAGACGGTGATATCCTTGCCGTTAACGGAATTACTGGTGAAGTGATTATCAACCCAACAGATGAACAAGCGGCAGAATTTAAAGCAGCTGGTGAAGCTTATGCTAAACAAAAAGCTGAATGGGCACTTTTGAAAGATGCTCAAACAGTGACTGCTGACGGTAAACACTTCGAGTTGGCTGCTAACATCGGTACTCCAAAAGACGTTGAAGGTGTTAACAACAACGGTGCAGAAGCGGTTGGACTTTACCGTACAGAGTTCTTGTACATGGATTCTCAAGACTTCCCAACTGAAGATGAGCAGTATGAAGCATACAAGGCTGTTCTTGAAGGAATGAATGGTAAGCCTGTGGTTGTTCGTACAATGGATATCGGTGGAGATAAGGAACTTCCTTACTTCGATATGCCACACGAAATGAACCCATTCCTTGGATTCCGTGCCCTTCGTATCTCTATTGCCGAAACTGGAGATGCAATGTTCCGCACACAAATCCGTGCTCTTCTTCGTGCTTCTGTTCATGGTCAATTGCGTATCATGTTCCCAATGGTTGCCCTTTTGAAAGAATTCCGTGCAGCTAAAGCAGTCTTTGATGAAGAAAAAGCGAACCTTCTTGCGGAAGGAGTTGCAGTTGCGGATGATATCCAAGTTGGTATCATGATTGAAATCCCTGCAGCAGCGATGCTTGCAGACCAATTTGCTAAAGAAGTTGACTTCTTCTCAATTGGTACAAACGACTTGATCCAATACACAATGGCAGCAGACCGTATGAACGAGCAAGTTTCATACCTTTACCAACCATATAACCCATCAATCCTTCGCTTGATCAACAACGTTATCAAGGCAGCTCACGCTGAAGGTAAATGGGCTGGTATGTGTGGTGAGATGGCTGGTGACCAAAAAGCTGTTCCACTTCTTGTCGGAATGGGCTTGGATGAATTCTCTATGTCAGCAACATCAGTACTTCGTACACGTAGCTTGATGAAGAAATTGGACACTGCTAAGATGCAAGAGTACGCTAACCGTGCCCTTACAGAGTGTTCAACAATGGAAGAAGTCCTTGAACTTCAAAAAGAATACGTTAACTTCGATTAATGTGATCAACCTTGTAACCTAGTTGCAAGGTTTTTTATAGTTTAAAATCAGAAAATCTATTAACTAGTTCATAAAATGCTTGACAATAAAAAAAATTGGAGTAGAATATTAACTAGTTAAATAACTAGTTAAGGAGTTTTTATGAAGAAACAAAATTTGTTTTTAGTGTTGTTAAGTGTCTTTCTTTTGTGTTTAGCTGCTTGTGGGCAGAAGGAAAGCCAGTCAGGTAAAGGGATGAAAATCGTGACCAGTTTTTATCCTATCTATGCTATGGTCAAGGAAGTATCTGGTGACTTGAATGATGTTCGAATGATTCAGTCAAGTAGCGGAATTCACTCCTTTGAACCTTCAGCAAATGATATTGCAGCCATCTATGATGCAGATGTATTTGTCTACCATTCGCATACGCTCGAATCTTGGGCAGGAAGTCTGGATCCAAATCTAAAAAAATCAAAAGTTAAGGTTTTAGAGGCTTCAGAAGGAATGACATTGGATCGTGTCCCTGGTCTAGAAGATGTGGAAGCAGGTGAGGGAGTTGATGAAAAAACGCTTTACGATCCTCACACTTGGCTAGATCCTGAAAAAGCTGGCGAAGAAGCTCAGATTATCGCTGATAAACTTTCAGAGGTGGATAGTGAGCATAAAGAAACTTATCAAAAAAATGCGCAAGCCTTTATCAAAAAAGCTCAAGAATTGACTAAGAAATTCCAACCTAAATTTGAAAAAGCGAGTCAGAAAACATTTGTAACACAACATACAGCCTTTTCTTATCTGGCTAAGCGATTTGGACTCAATCAACTTGGTATTGCAGGTATCTCTCCAGAACAAGAACCAAGTCCAAGACAACTAACAGAAATTCAGGAATTTGTTAAAACCTATAAGGTTAAAACGATTTTTACAGAAAGTAACGCTTCTTCAAAAGTAGCTGAAACTCTTGTCAAATCAACAGGTGTGGGGCTTAAAACTCTGAATCCTTTAGAGGCAGACCCACAAAATGACAAGACTTATCTAGAAAACCTAGAAGAAAATATGAGTATTTTAGCAGAAGAATTAAAGTGAGGAAAGAATGAAAATCAATAAAAAATATCTAGCTGGATCAGCAGCAGCACTTATTTTAAGTGTCTGTGCTTATGAACTAGGTTTGCACCAAGCTCAAACTGTAAAAGAAAATAATCGTGTTTCATATATAGATGGTAACCAACCAAGCCAAAAGGCAGAGAATTTGACACCTGATGAAGTCAGTAAAAAAGAAGGTATAAATGCCGAGCAAATTGTTATCAAGATTACGGACCAAGGTTATGTGACTTCTCATGGAGACCATTATCATTACTATAATGGCAAGGTTCCTTATGATGCTATCATTAGTGAGGAACTGCTGATGAAAGATCCAAATTATCAGTTGAAGGATTCAGACATTGTCAATGAAATCAAGGGTGGCTATGTGATTAAGGTAGATGGTAAGTATTATGTCTATCTTAAGGATGTGGCACATGCTGATAATGTTCGAACAAAAGAAGAAATTACTCGTCAGAAGCAGGAA
>NZ_RJNZ01000010.1:0-68907 GCF_003942865.1 Streptococcus mitis
TTCCAGAGATAAATTAAATCTTCATGTAATTTATATTTGTAGTTTACAAGAAAGTATATTAGAAAATATTGAAAGTATTTTTGATGATATTAAATATATAAACACAAACTAATTTTTATTAGAATTAGAGAGGTTGGGTAAAAAATCTTTAAAATCAATAAAACGTATAGTATAAGGTATTAAAAAAACTAGATATTAGAGTGACTACATTAGTAGCTTAAAAACATGATTAAACCGCTATTTTTAGGATTAGCGGTTTTTCTTTTTGTTTAATACTCTTTGAAAATCAAATTCAAACCACGTCAGCTTCGCCTTGCCGTACTCAAGTACAGCCTGCGGCTCGCTTCCTAGTTTGCTCTTTGATTTTCATTGAGTATAAAAAGGGTCAAGTAAGTATAGTAAATTGAAATAAATGTGTACAAATCGATTAGGAAAGTCAAATTAATTTCTAGAAATATGTTAGAAATTGGTTTGAATTCCGCAATCAATTTATCCAGGTTTTATTTCATTTAATTAGAATTTCCCAACCGTTTAACTCAACCTAAAAATCCCCAATCGTAGCGATTGAGGATTAAGCAAATGAATCTTAAACAATACCTTGTGCGATCATAGCATTTGCTACATTTTCAAAGGCAGCAATGTTTGCTCCTGCAAGGTAGTCTTTATCAAGACCGTATGTTTCTGAAGTTGTTTTAGCTGTGTTGAAGATGTTTGTCATGATGTCTTTGAGACGTCCATCAACTTCTTCACGAGTCCATGAGAGGCGAAGGCTATTTTGGCTCATTTCAAGAGCTGAAACGGCTACACCACCAGCGTTGGCAGCTTTGGCAGGTCCGTAGAAGATACCATTTTCTTTGTAAACTTTGATGGCATCAAGGTCGCTTGGCATGTTGGCACCTTCAGATACACAGATCACGCCTTGAGCAACTAAGCGTTTAGCAGCTTCACCGTTGATTTCGTTTTGAGTAGCACATGGAAGCGCAATGTCATAGTTTCCAGCGTAAGTCCATACAGAACCTTCGTGATATGCTGCAGTTGCTTTTTCAGCAGCATACTCAGTCAAACGAGCGCGACGTTTTTCTTTAACGTCAACCAAAAGATCGAAGTCGATACCATTTTCATCGATGACATAACCATTTGAGTCAGATACAGAGATAACAGTGGCACCAAGTTCAGTTGCTTTTTGAAGAGCGTATTGAGCAACGTTACCAGAACCTGAAATAACAACTTTCTTACCAGCAAAGCTGTTACCGTTAGCTTTGAGCATTTCTTCAGTGTAGTAAACCAAACCGTAACCAGTTGCTTCTGGACGAATCAAGCTACCACCAAATCCAAGAGGTTTACCAGTCAAGACACCAGCATCAAATTGGTTAAGGCGTTTGTATTGACCGTAAAGGTAACCAATCTCACGTCCACCAACACCGATATCACCAGCAGGTACGTCAAGTGATGGTCCGATGTGTTTTTGCAATTCAGTCATGAAGCTTTGGCAGAAGCGCATCACTTCAGCATCTGTTTTACCTTTAGGATCGAAGTCTGATCCACCTTTACCTCCACCGATTGGAAGTCCAGTCAAGACGTTTTTAAAGATTTGTTCAAATCCGAGGAATTTCAAAATCCCTTGGTTTACAGTTGGGTGGAAACGAAGTCCGCCTTTGTATGGTCCAACAGCTGAGTTGAATTGAACACGGTAGCCACGGTTTACTTGAACTTTTCCATCACGGTCAACCCAAGGAACACGGAAAGAAATCACGCGTTCTGGCTCAGTAATACGTGCCAAGATATTTTCTTCAATGTACTCAGGGTGTTTTTCAAATACAGGTTCCAAAGTGTTGAAAAATTCTTCAACAGCTTGGAGGAATTCAGCCTCGTGCCCGTTACGAGCTTTTACAGTTTCAAACACGCTTTGGATATATTCTTTAGCAGATGTCATATCGTTCTCCTTTTGTTGTCATATTTTATTACATGAGTCATTATAGCAGAAATTTTTTTAACTGTAAAGAGAAAAACAAAAATTTTCTAAAAATTCTATCAATTCAGTTCCAGATTTCTCTTTAATTTATAAAATACGAACCTTTTTCTTGTAAATATCTTTCTCAAAAAGAAATTGTGAAAATATGGTATAATATTAGCAATAAAAGGAATCTGGAGGATCAGAATCATGGTATCAACGAAAACACAAATTGCTGGTTTTGAGTTTGACAATTGTTTGATGAATGCAGCAGGTGTGGCTTGTATGACGATAGAGGAGTTAGAAGGGGTTAAAAACTCAGCGGCAGGAACTTTTGTGACCAAGACAGCGACCTTGGACTTTCGTCAGGGAAATCCTGAGCCACGCTATCAAGATGTTCCCCTTGGTTCTATCAACTCTATGGGCTTGCCAAATAAGGGCTTAGACTATTATTTGGACTATCTTTTGGACTTGCAGGAAAAAGAGCCAAACCGAACTTTCTTCCTATCTCTAGTTGGAATGTCTCCAGAGGAAACCCATACTATCTTGAAAAAAGTCCAAGAGAGTGATTTTTGTGGTCTGACTGAGCTAAACCTATCCTGTCCAAATGTTCCAGGTAAACCTCAGATTGCCTATGATTTTGAGACAACAGACCGGATTTTGGCAGAGGTGTTTGCCTACTTCACCAAACCTCTTGGAATTAAATTGCCACCATATTTTGACATTGTTCACTTTGACCAAGCGGCAGCTATTTTCAACAAGTACCCACTCAAGTTTGTCAACTGTGTTAATTCTATCGGAAACGGCCTTTATATAGAAGACGAGTCGGTCGTAATTCGTCCTAAAAATGGTTTTGGGGGCATTGGTGGGGAGTATATCAAACCGACTGCTTTAGCTAATGTTCATGCCTTCTACCAACGTCTCAATCCTCAAATCCAAATCATCGGAACAGGTGGAGTTCTGACTGGTCGTGATGCCTTTGAACACATCCTCTGTGGTGCCAGTATGGTACAGGTGGGAACCACCCTTCATAAAGAAGGCGTCGGTGCTTTTGACCGTATTACCAATGAACTGAAAGCAATCATGGCGGAAAAAGGGTACGAGAGTCTAGAAGATTTCCGTGGGAAATTGCACTATATTGATTAAATGAACCAAAAAATCAGAAGAAAGGAGAGAAGATGCTAGCTATTGAAGAAAGCCAGAAGTTGACTTTATCAAATTTACCGAGTCTGAGCCTATTTACAGGGACAGATCAGGGTCAGTTTGAAGTGATGAAGAGTCAAGTGTTGAAACAGATTGGTTATGATTCTGCCGACCTCAACTTTGCCTACTTTGATATGAAAGAAGCAGTTTACAAGGATGTGGAACTGGAGTTGGTCAGTCTTCCTTTCTTTGCGGATGAGAAAATCGTGATATTGGATCATTTTGTTGATGTCACGACTGCTAAAAAGCGCTTTTTAACAGATGATGAGCTCAAGTCATTTGAGGCATACCTTGATAATCCTTCACCAACAACCAAGTTGTTAATCTTTGCAGAAGGAAAAATGGATAGCAAAAGGCGGTTGGTTAAATTACTGAAGCGTGATGCCAAGGTCTTTGATGCAGTAGAAGCCAAAGAACAAGAATTGCGTCAGTATTTCCAAAAGTGGAGTCAGAAACAAGGTCTGCAGTTTGCCAATCATTCTTTTGAAAATCTCCTCATCAAGTCTGGTTTTCAATTTAGCGAAATCCAGAAAAATCTGCTCTTTTTACAGTCCTATAAGGAAGACTCTGTTATCGAGGAAGAGGATATTGTTAACGCAATTCCCAAGACCTTGCAGGACAATATTTTTGATTTAACTCAGTTTATTCTGACTAAAAAGATGGACCAGGCGCGCGATTTGGTTAGAGACTTGACCTTGCAAGGAGAAGATGAAATCAAGTTGATTGCAGTCATGCTGGGACAATTTCGGACTTTTACTCAGGTGAAAATTTTGGCGGAGTCTGGGCAAACAGAATCGCAGATTGCAAGTAGTTTAGGTAGTTTTCTCGGACGCAATCCCAATCCCTATCAGATTAAGTTTGCGCTGAGAGATGCGCGAGGACTTTCCTTGAGCTTTTTGAAGCAAGCTATTTCTTATTTGATTGAGACAGACTATCAGATTAAAACAGGTCTTTATGAAAAGAGTTTCCTTTTTGAAAAGGCACTCTTACAGATTGCTAGTCAGGTCAATTGACATTTTTTTGAAACTACAACCCGCGTCAATATTATTTTGTCGTGGGTTTCTTGCTGATTTGCTTATTTTATACTCAATGAAAATCAAAGAGCAAACTAGGAAACTAGCCGCAGGTTGCTCAAAGCACTGCTTTGAGGTTGTAGATAAGACTGACGAAGTCAGCTCAAAACACTGTTTTGAGGTTGTGGATAGAACTGACGAAGTCAGTAATCATACGTACGGCAAGGCGACGTTGACGCGGTTTGAAGAGATTTTCGAATTGTATTATTAGAAAGTATCTCAGTGATTTCCTTATCTATAAGCAAAAAACTTGAAAAAAGTGAATGTTTGCGTTATCATTTTCATATAGAAAGAAAAAGAGGTATTACAGATGGCTATTATCTTACCAGATCTTCCATATGCATACGACGCTTTGGAACCATACATCGATGCGGAAACAATGCACTTGCACCATGACAAACACCATCAAACTTATGTCAACAATGCCAATGCAGCTCTTGAAAAACACCCTGAAATCGGTGAAGATCTTGAAGCCTTGCTTGCTGATGTAGAATCTATTCCAGCTGATATCCGTCAAGCACTTATCAACAATGGTGGTGGACACTTGAACCACGCTCTTTTCTGGGAATTGATGACTCCTGAGAAAACAGCTCCATCAGCAGAACTTGCAGCAGCAATCGATGCAACATTTGGTTCATTTGAAGAATTCCAAGCAGCCTTCACTGCAGCCGCAACAACTCGTTTCGGTTCAGGATGGGCATGGTTGGTTGTCAACAAAGAAGGGAAGCTTGAAGTGACTTCAACAGCAAACCAAGACACACCAATCTCAGAAGGCAAAAAACCAATCTTGGGCTTGGACGTTTGGGAACATGCTTACTACGTAAAATACCGCAACGTGCGTCCTGACTACATCAAAGCTTTCTTCTCAGTAATCAACTGGAACAAAGTAGATGAATTGTACGCAGCTGCTAAATAATGATAGTTGGAGGGAAGAATTGTTCTTCTCTTTTTAAGGTTATATTATTTTGGTCTGACAAAATCGTCAGACTTTTTTCATTTTTATGAGAAACGTGCTAACTGCTAGAAATTATGGTAGAATAAAGTATTAAGTAATCGTGAAAAAAGGATATCTATGCGAAAAGAAATTGCACCTGAATTATACAACTATAACAAGTTTCCTGGACCTGAGTTCCATTTACACGGGGACAAGGTTGAAACGGAAGGGATAGCTTTTTCCTTGGTGGAAAATATCAAGGATGCCTTTGATGTGACGGCTTTTAATCAGCGCTTTTCAGAAGTCTTAACCAAGTTTGATTATATTGTGGGGGACTGGAGTAATGAACAGCTTCGCCTACGAGGTTTTTATAAGGATGATCGAACAGAAGAAAAACTTGAAAAAATCAGTCGTTTACAAGACTATCTTTTAGAGTATTGTAGTTATGGTTGTGCCTATTTTGTCTTAGAAAATGAAGCCCCTAAGCGAGCATCATTTGACAAGAAAATGCGTAAGAAGGAAGAAGAAACACCTTCTAGAAAAGGAAAGAAGCCTACTCAAACAAAACGAAAACCGAATGCAGATAAGAAAAATAGACGTCGTCAGAAAGACAAGCATTCTCAGAAAGAGGACAAGGGACAACGTCATTTTGTCATTCGTCAGAAGTGAGTAGAGAATAAGGAGAAGAAATGAAACCGTCAATTTATAGTTTAACACGTCAAACCATGCAGGAATGGGTTTTGGAGCAGGGAGAAAAGAAATTCCGTGCAGATCAAATCTGGGAATGGCTTTACCGTAAACGTATCCAGTCATTTGAAGAGATGACCAACCTTTCCAAGGATTTGATTGCTAAGCTTAATGACCAGTTTGTGGTCAATCCCTTGAAACAGCGAATCGTGCAAGAATCTGCTGATGGGACAGTTAAATATCTTTTTGAATTGCCAGATGGTATGTTGATTGAGACAGTACTCATGCGTCAACACTATGGTTTGTCAGTTTGTGTGACCACTCAGGTCGGCTGTAATATCGGTTGTACCTTCTGTGCTTCCGGTTTGATTAAGAAACAACGTGACCTCAATAATGGGGAAATCGTAGCGCAAATCATGCTGGTTCAGAAATACTTTGATGAACGTGGTCAGGATGAACGCGTCAGCCATATCGTTGTCATGGGAATCGGTGAGCCCTTTGATAACTATAACAATGTCTTGAATTTCATCCGTACTATCAACGATGACAAGGGAATGGCTATCGGTGCTCGTCACATTACGGTTTCAACCTCAGGTTTGGCCCATAAAATTCGTGATTTTGCTAATGAAGGAGTTCAGGTCAATCTTGCCGTTTCCCTTCACGCACCTAACAATGAATTGCGTTCAAGCATCATGAAGATTAACCGTGCCTTTCCGATTGAAAAACTCTTTGCTGCTATTGAGTACTACATCGAAACAACCAATCGTCGTGTGACCTTTGAATACATCATGCTTAATGAAGTTAATGATGGTGTAGAACAAGCCTTGGAATTGGCTGAATTGCTCAAGAACATCAAGAAATTGTCTTATGTAAACTTGATTCCTTATAACCCGGTTAGTGAGCATGACCAATATAGCCGTAGTCCCAAAGAGCGCGTGTTGGCTTTCTATGATACGCTTAAGAAAAAAGGGGTCAACTGTGTGGTTCGTCAAGAGCATGGTACAGATATTGATGCAGCTTGTGGACAATTGCGTTCTAATACAATGAAACGTGACCGCCAGAAAGCAGTCGCAGCAGTCAATCCTTAATGATGAAGAAGACTTATAATCATGTTTTGGTCTGGGGAGTCATTTTCTATAGTATTTGTATCGTTTACTTTTGCTTTACTCCTCAAGAACATTCTCCCGTGGGGGTGGAAACTCCAGGTATTCAGCATCTTGGACGCCTGGTTTTTCTTTTGACTCCCTTCAATTCTCTCTGGAAACTGGGTGAAGTGAGTGACATAGGACAATTATGTTGGCTTTTTCTACAAAATTTCCTCAATGTCTTCTTGCTTTTTCCTCTGATTTTCCAACTCCTTTATCTCCTTCCAAACTTGCGGAAAACAAAAAAGGTCCTTCTTTTTAGTTTTCTAGTGAGTCTTGGAATCGAGTGTACGCAGTTAGTCTTGGACTTTTTCTTTGATTTTAATCGCGTCTTTGAGATTGATGATTTGTGGACCAATACCTTGGGTGGCTATCTGGCTTGGCTCCTCTATAACCGATTACATAAAACAAGATAAGGAATTAAAATGAGTATTTTAGAAGTTAAAAACCTGAGTCACGGTTTTGGTGACCGTGCAATTTTTGAAGATGTGTCCTTCCGTCTCCTCAAGGGAGAACATATCGGCCTAGTCGGTGCCAATGGTGAAGGAAAATCAACCTTTATGAGTATCGTGACTGGTAAAATGCTGCCAGATGAAGGGAAGGTTGAGTGGTCCAAATATGTGACTGCCGGTTACTTGGATCAGCACTCCGTCCTTGCTGAAGGGCAGTCGGTACGTGATGTGCTCCGTACGGCCTTTGATGAGCTATTCAAAGCTGAAACCCGTATCAATGACCTCTATATGGAAATGGCTGAAGACGGTGCGGATGTTGATGCTCTCATGGAAGAAGTTGGCGAACTCCAAGACCGTTTGGAGAGTCGTGATTTCTATACCTTGGATGCTAAGATTGATGAAGTAGCGCGTGCCCTTGGTGTTATGGACTTTGGCATGGATACAGATGTAACCTCTTTGTCAGGTGGGCAAAGAACCAAGGTACTTTTGGCTAAACTCCTCCTTGAAAAGCCTGATATCTTGCTTTTGGACGAGCCGACAAACTACTTGGATGCTGAGCATATTGATTGGCTCAAGCGCTATCTCCAAAACTATGAGAATGCCTTTGTCCTTATTTCACACGATATTCCATTCCTAAATGACGTTATCAATATTGTCTACCATGTGGAAAATCAACAGCTGACGCGTTATTCTGGTGACTACTACCAGTTCCAAGAAGTCTATGCTATGAAGAAATCTCAGCTAGAGGCAGCCTACGAACGTCAGCAGAAAGAGATTGCCGACCTTAAAGATTTTGTCGCACGAAACAAAGCGCGTGTTGCAACACGAAATATGGCCATGTCTCGTCAAAAGAAATTGGATAAGATGGATATTATCGAGTTGCAAAGTGAGAAACCAAAGCCATCCTTTGATTTCAAACCAGCTCGTACACCTGGGCGCTTTATCTTCCAAGCCAAGGATTTGCAGATTGGTTATGACCGTCCTCTGACCAAGCCTTTAAATCTTACCTTTGAACGCAATCAAAAGGTTGCTATTATCGGGGCAAATGGTATTGGGAAAACAACTCTCTTGAAGTCTCTCTTGGGAATTATCCCGCCTATTGCTGGGGAAGTGGAGCGCGGTGACTACCTAGAACTCGGTTATTTTGAACAGGAAGTAGAAGGCGGTAATCGCCAAACACCACTAGAGGCTGTTTGGAATGCATTTCCAGCTCTCAACCAAGCAGAAGTTCGTGCAGCCCTTGCTCGTTGTGGTTTGACAACTAAGCATATCGAAAGCCAAATTCAGGTCTTGTCAGGTGGGGAACAAGCAAAAGTGCGTTTCTGTCTCTTGATGAATCGTGAAAACAACGTTTTAGTGCTGGACGAGCCGACCAACCATTTGGATGTGGATGCCAAGGATGAACTCAAACGCGCTCTTAAAGAATACAAAGGGTCTATCCTTATGGTCTGTCACGAACCAGACTTCTATGAAGGCTGGATGGACCAAATCTGGGATTTTAATAATCTAACTTAAAAATGAAGATAAAAGAAATACAGTACCGAATGTGGATACTGTATTTTTTGGTTTTTAAGATTTAAAATCGTAGTCTTTCACCACTTCGATGCTGTCGATTGTGATAGTAGTAGTTGGCTTGTCTTTTTCATCTTTTTCGGCTTTAGCAATTTTATCTACAACATCCATACCGTCAATGACTTGGCCAAAGACTGGGTGTTTGCCATCTAGACTAGGATTTCCACCTTCTTTGTAGGCTTCGATGATTTTCTTTGGATACTTGCTTGTAGGGAGTTTAGCAGAGGTATCTGTGGAGTTTTGGTCGATGAAGAACTGGCTACCATTGGTGTTTGGTTGACCAGTATTTGCCATCGCAAGAGCCCCACGGATGTTATAGAGATAAGGAGTGATCTCGTTTTTGAAACCAGTTCCCTTGTCTTTTGTCTTATCCTTGTCATGCCAGATAGACTGACCACCTGTACCGTCTCCCTTTGGATCGCCAGTTTGGACCATAAAGCCATCGATGACACGGTGGAAGGTAATGCCGTTATAGTAGCCTTCTTTAGCATGAGTGAGGAAGTTTTCAACTGCTAGAGGAGCCAGTTTAGGAAAGAGTTTAATGCGGATATCGCCTTGACTTGTGTGGAGAATTACTTCGGCTTCATCTTCAGCAACTTCCTTAGAAAGTTGAGGGAAATTGGCATTCTCATTTGTTAAAGCATCGTTTAAATCCTTGGCAGATTGAGCAGCTGCTTTAGAGCTTTCTTCAGCAGCAAGACTGGAATCCACATAATCATCACCACGCAGACTGCGTTGGATGCTGCTACATCCAGCTAGGGCTACAGTGGACAGTAAAAGAAGGGTTGCTAGTTTTTTCATTCTGTTCCTCTCAAAAATTCATTTCTACCATTGTACCCTAAAAGGAAGGGGATTTCAAATATTAGTGACAAGACAGTTTAAGAGGAAGCCAACCAGAAAGTAGCTTGTTTAGGGGCATCAATGCCATAAGTATACTCAAAGTATTTTGGGAACCAGATCTTAAGAAAGCTCGTAAAGCATCACAATTAGTAAACGTTAATTCGAAAGAATTACTATATTTTTAAAGAGCACATTTTCAAAGGATTTTTTCTTTTGGTTTCAATTCCTAATTAATCAATGAACTTAATATTAAGTCTCGAAAAGAATTATGCTTCCTCTTGCTGTCTGAGTTCAAAGAGGTCTTCTACTTTCAGATTAAAAACTTGAGCAATTTTAAGAGCCATTTCCAGAGAAGGATTGTAACGGTTATTTTCCAAGTGCAGAATTGTCTCGCGTCGCATGCCGATGAGGTCGGCTAACTCCTGCTGGGTCATGCCTGTAGACTCACGAACAGATTTAAGATTAGTAATAATCTTGCTTTCTTTGGCCATGCTTATCCTCTCCGTTCCAAGATAAGATAGACAACCGCAAAGATGCAAATCAAGGCAGCTATGCTAATAAATATTTGTCCCATGTAAAGAGTGAGAGCCCCCGTATACCCAATGATAACTGCTAGGATCAACAGTGCGCCTAGTATAAAAACAAACATCAAGCTAGTTGCCTTTGCTAAATTAGCATAAAAGCGTTCGTCCGGAGTTTCCTTGACATTTTTCAAACAGAAAAAAACAAATAAAATCACTTCAATAACGAGGCCAATTTCCAAAATCCATTCTTTAATACCAGAACTTACGCTTGGGGTCGCAACCCAAATCCCTACTGTATAAAAAATGCTTGCTGCAAAAAAAAGTATCGTGTAAAGCTTAGCAGACAAGTCAAAAATAGTCTTTCCCTTACCTTTCTGACTCTTATGTAGCCAGCTACAAATAGCTACAATTTGACCTGACACTGAAATACCAGTAATAACTAACTTGGGTCCCCAACTAAGATTAGAACCAAATAAAACAATAAAATCAATAAAGAGAGCTACGGCAATCATTGCAATGAGGCCACGCATTTTTTGACTTTTTTTCATGATAGACTCCTTTTTTGTGTTATAAATATATAACATTTAAATTTTATGTTATAAATATATCACACTTAAATTTAGAAAGCAAGAATTTTATGTGTCAATGTGGTAATTATTTGAAAAAATTTTTTAATAAAAGCCCTTGATAGTCAAACAACTAAAGAAATCTTTGAAGCAATGCATCGGATGAGATGAAGGGTTTGACTTGGTGGTCTTTATAAAATGTTTCTAAAATAGTATTCACGGATAGCCTCTTTCAAACTTTTATTTTCTATTCTAACAAATTTCTAAAAGCTTTAAAAATTTTATAGTCTGTCAAGTTTTTTTCTTGACACCTGTCAGGAATCTGATATAATAGAACATGTGCTAAATAGCTCAGCTATTTCACCGAAATAAAAAATAAGAAAAGAGACTTTAAAAATGGCAGTTAAAATCCGTTTGACTCGTATGGGTTCTAAGAAAAAACCTTTCTACCGTATCAACGTAGCAGATTCACGTTCACCACGTGACGGACGTTTCATCGAAACAGTTGGAACTTACAACCCACTTGTTGCTGAAAATCAAGTAACTTTGAAAGAAGATCGCGTTCTTGCATGGTTGGCTGATGGAGCTCAACCTTCAGATACAGTTCGCAACATCCTTTCAAAAGAAGGCGTATTGAAGAAATTCCACGATTCTAAATTCTCAAAATAAGTTTAAAGTAGGTTGACAGATGGATACGATTGAAAATCTCATTATTGCGATTGTGAAACCCTTGATTTCACAACCAGATGCCTTAACTATCAAGATTGAAGATACACCAGAATTCTTGGAATATCATTTGGATCTTGATCAAAGCGATGTGGGTCGTGTAATCGGTCGTAAGGGTCGCACTATTTCTGCGATAAGAACGATTGTCTACTCTGTCCCAACTGAAGACAAAAAAGTAAGAATCGTTATTGACGAAAAATAAGAAAGGCGGGACAAATGTCTCGCTTTTTTGCGAGGAGCAGGATATGAAAGATTTAAGGTTTAGATAATTACAAGACTACTTACTTGAGCATTACCAGCAATCTCGAACTGAGGAAAGTCTCTTTATCAAGTTAGTAGAGGAAGTCGGAGAAGTAGCTGAGGTTTTGAATGGTCGTTCTGGTAGAAAAGAGGGGGTTCAGGATTCTAACGAGGAACTTACTAAAGAACGTAGCCGATATTCTTCACCATGCTCTTGTAATCGTGGCTATCAAGCATATTGACCTAACTAGAACCATCTTTGAGAAAGATAAGACTGCAGCCATCAAGTACCAACATGAACGTGATTTGGAAGGATTTTTGAAGGTGAAGGAGAATTGATGTCTTCTTCCTCCAACTTGAGAAAATCCTTGGAACATGATAAAATAAAGGACAAGGATTTTTAATAATTCATTATATAGAATGAGTGGATTTCTTTATGAAGAGGTTTGAAGTATCTACAGAAATTGGTAGTCTCGCTGTTACTTATCAAAAACAAAAGAAAATGCTAGTTTGTTTAAGTGGCGCAGGTTTGCTACCAAGTTATGAAAATTTTTCACTTATACTTGAAAAACTTCCTCCTACAATTGGTTATTTGACAATTGATTTTCCGAACACAGGTAGGAGTCCGATTCATGACCAAGCTGGAAAAAATCTAGATAATCTTGCAGATGCGGTTTATGAAGTACTTGAAGAATTAGGGATTTCTGAATATATACTTTGTGTACATAGTTTGAGTGGAATTTTAGCTTGTAAATTGCTCAATAAACCAATTAAGTGTCAGGCTTTAGTAGCAATTGAACCGACAACTAAAAACGTCATGTTTGCTGATTTTTCAGAAAATCTTTATCCAGAAATGGAAGAGCAGATGAGGCTGATTGAGGAGTGTGGTCCTGAACTTTATTTTAAGAACTTAACTCAAGCCACATTTAGCCCTGAAACTAATAAAGAAATCTGGGAATTAATGCAAGAAAAAGGTTCAGAGTTGGAAAATCAAGATACAGGATTTCAGATATCTGGAGAGATTACTGAGGAAGATTTTGAGAATGTATCGATAGAATCTCATGTCCCTGTATTTATCTTTTGTCAGCCTTATAGAGAAAAAGAGTACAGAGAATCAGAATATTGGACTTCCAATACTAAACTCATTTTAGGAGGGAATCACCATTATTTACAATGGTCAGAATCAGAAAAAATTGCGACTATTATTCAAAAGTTGTCAGAATAAGATGGAAAGAAGGAGAGTACAGGAGACAAGATGAACTACTTTAATGTTGGGAAAATCGTCAATACGCAGGGCTTGCAGGGTGAGATGCGAGTCTTGTCTGTGACGGATTTTGCAGAAGAACGGTTTAAAAAAGGTACTGAGCTGGCCTTGTTTGATGAAAAAGATCAGTTTGTTCAAACAGTGACCATCGCTAGTCACCGTAAACAGAAGAACTTTGACATTATTAAATTCAAAGATATGTACCATATCAATGCTATTGAAAAATACAAGGGATACAGTCTCAAGGTTGCTGAGGAAGATTTAAATGACCTAGACGATGGTGAATTTTATTATCATGAGATTATCGGTTTGGAAGTTTATGAGGGTGATAACTTGATTGGAACCATCAAGGAAATCTTGCAACCAGGTGCCAACGATGTTTGGGTGGTCAAGCGAAAAGGTAAACGTGACTTGCTCTTGCCTTATATCCCACCAGTGGTTCTCAATGTTGATATTCCAAATAAACGGGTCGATGTGGAAATCTTAGAAGGGTTAGACGATGAAGATTGATATTTTAACCCTTTTTCCAGAGATGTTTTCTCCGCTAGAGCACTCAATCGTTGGAAAGGCACGTGAAAAAGGACTCTTGGATATCCAGTATCATAATTTTCGAGAATCTGCTGAAAAGGCCCGCCATGTTGACGATGAGCCCTACGGAGGCGGTCAGGGGATGTTGCTCCGAGCGCAACCTATTTTCGATGCCTTTGATGCTATTGAAAAGAAAAATCCGCGCGTCATTCTCCTCGATCCTGCTGGAAAGCGGTTCGATCAGGCTTATGCTGAGGATTTGGCTCAAGAAGAGGAACTGATCTTTATCTGTGGGCACTATGAGGGTTATGATGAGCGAATTAAGACCTTGGTGACAGATGAGATCTCCCTGGGCGACTATGTCTTGACTGGTGGTGAGTTAGCGGCCATGACTATGATTGATGCGACGGTTCGCCTGATTCCAGAAGTGATTGGCAAGGAGACTAGCCACCAAGATGATAGTTTTTCTTCAGGCCTTCTTGAATATCCTCAGTACACACGTCCCTATGATTATCGAGGCATGGTTGTCCCAGATGTACTGATGAGCGGGCACCATGAAAAGATTCGTCAGTGGCGATTGTATGAGAGTTTGAAGAAAACTTATGAGCGCAGACCGGATTTGCTTGAACATTATCAACTGACAGCAGAAGAAGAAAAAATGCTGGCAGAAATCAAAGAAAACAAAGAATAGAGGAGATATCTATGCAAGTAATCAAACGTGATGGTGAAATTGCTGAATTTAATCCAGATAAGATTTACCAAGCTATCTTAAAGGCAGCCCAGACTGTCTATGTATTGACAGATGATTTACGTCAAAACCTTGCACAAGTCACTAAGAAAGTGGTTTTGGATTTGGAAGAAGCCAAGGTAGAACGCGCCACTATCAGCATGATTCAGTCTATGGTTGAACATCGTTTGCTGGGTGCAGGTTACATTACCATTGCAGAACACTACATTTCCTATCGTCTACAACGTGACTTGGAAAGAAGTGGTTATGGAGACCATATCGCTGTTCATTTACATTTTGAACAAATTCGCTAAGAAAAAGAGTGGGATGAAGCAATTACATCTCACTCTTTCTTAAATCTATTTTTTTGGGCTGTTTGGACGGTTGAAGGGACAAATCGTAGGCGTTGAATATCGCTTATGCGGATAATACGGGTTACATTTTTTGCAAAATTTTTCACGATAATTTGCTGGCGTTGCTGATCGTATTTGATGATGTCACCTGTAAAGCTTGCCTCAGACAAGATAAGGTGAACAGCAGTTTGTTTCTGGATAGCCTCTTCAATAGTAGCCGTAAGGGAGTTGCTTTCAGTATGGTCAGGTTGGTCATGTCCATTTAAAAAATCATGTATTTTATCTAGAACTTGCTGGAATTTATGTCTCATATTAGCCTCCCTTCTTTTATATCAATATTATATAAAATTTTCCTAAAATCTACAAGATTTTACGAATAATCAAATGAAAGCTAAAAAAGGAGAAGAAAATGGCAGAATTTACATTTGAAATTGAAGAGCACTTGTTGACTCTTTCTGAAAACGAAAAAGGTTGGACTAAGGAAATCAACCGTGTGAGCTTTAATGGTGCCCCTGCAAAGTTTGATATTCGTGCTTGGAGTCCAGACCATACTAAAATGGGCAAAGGGATTACTCTCTCCAATGAAGAATTTCAAACGATGGTGGATGCTTTTAAAGGAAACTAATACTCTTCGAAAATCTCTTCAAACTGCGTCAACGTCGCCTTGACGTATGTGTATGGTTACTGACTTCGTCAGTTCTATCCACAACCTCAAAACAATGTTTTGAGCTGATTTCGTCAGTTTCATCTACAACCTCAAAGCAGTGCTTTGAGCAACCTGCGGCTAGCTTCCTAGTTTGCTCTTTGATTTTCATTGAGTATAAGTTTTCACAATAAAAGAAAAGGATATTGAGTTATGACAACTCGATATCCCTTTTTAGTTAGCGAAGTAAGCTTGATTTTTAAGGCGTTGAAGTAATGGACGGCTAATAAAACTAATAGCAATAATTTTACCAAGATCTGGGATGATAAAGGGAAATACCCCCACAACAAGAGCTTTTTCAAATGGCATTCCAGCTAGGAAATGTAATCCAATGATCCCACCAACAAAAACAAGTGTATCTCCCAAGAGATTTGCTAGAAAAATTTTGACAAAACCACTATCGCTGTTAGTTAGAGAAGAGGTAAGTCCAGAATAAACAAGATAAAACCAAAGATAGCCTGCAGTAGGACCAATCAAAGCATGAAATCCAGCTCCACCTCCTGCAAAGACAGGAAGACCGATGGCACCTAGAAGAAGATAGAGTCCAACAGAAAGTACAGCCTCTCTCGGTCTAAAGACAGTAGCAATCAAGCCGATTGCAAAGTTCTGCAGAGTGAAGGGAACAGGTCCAATTGGAAGACTGATTTGTGCCAAAACAGCAATGAGAGCAGCCCCAATAGCAGGGATAGCATAAACGTGAGCTTTTTTCAAAATAGTTAACCTCTTTTCTTATGTATAGTAACTATTATACTTGATTTAATATCATTGTCAACCTATTTTTATAACAAAGGTAACAAGAAACTGTAACGGCCGATTTTCCTGACTGGGTAAGTTGTTTGCATCGATTCGAAAATCATTAAAAAAGAAGCAGATACATTTGTATCAACTTCTTTTGTTTCGATTAACGCATGGTTACAAATTCTTCGGATGCAGTTGGGTGAATCGCCACAGTTGCATCAAAGTCTGCCTTGGTTGCTCCCATTTTGATAGCAACAGCAAATCCTTGAATCATTTCATCAACACCGTATCCAATTCCATGAAGTCCGACAACTTTTTCATCAGAACCAGCTGTGATCAATTTGAAACGAGTTTCTTGACGGTTGCAAGTGCAAGCAGAGTACATAGAAGTAAAGCTTGATTTGTAAACTTTGATTTGGTCTTGACCGTATTCTTTAATAGCTTGCTCTTCGGTCAATCCAACCGTTCCAATAGCAGGGTGTGAAAAGACAACGGTTGGAATAGTTGAGTAGTCCATTTTAGCAGTTGTTTTGCCGTTAAAGAGACGTTCAGATAAAGTACGTCCAGCCTTGATAGCAACTGGAGTTAGTTCTTTTTCGCCTGTTACATCACCTAGAGCGTAAATTCCTTCAACAACCGTATTTTGGTATTCATCCACTTGGATAAAGCCACGTTCGTTCAGAGTTACTCCAGCTTTTTCAAGTTGCAAGCCCTTAACGTTTGGACGGCGACCTGTAGCCCAGATAACTTGGCTAGCTGTGTGACTAGTACCATCTTCAAAATGAATGGTAATGCCTTCAGCAGTTTTTTCTAACTTGACAGGGACTTTGTGAGTATGAAGTGGTAAGTTTGTTCTTTCCATTTCCTTAACCAAACCTTCAACGATGTAAGAATCAAAACCACGTAAAGGACGATCGCGGCGAACAAAGAGGTCTGTCTTGACACCAAAAGTGTGGAGTACGCCAGCCAATTCAACGGCGATATAACCAGCACCTAGAATTGCAACTGATTCTGGAAGTTCTTCCCAGGCAAATACATCATCAGAAGAGCCACCTAGTTCAGCACCAGGAATGTTTGGAATACTTGGATGGGCACCAGTAGCAATCACGATATGTTTAGCACGAATCAGTTCACCATTTACGCTGACAGTATGAGAATCTACAAATTCAGCATGGCCTTCAATCAGGTCTACGCCGTTGCGTTTAAAACTGCCATCATAAGAAGAACGAGCGCGATCGATGTAAGCTTCACGATTGCGACGTAGGGTTGCAAAGTCAAAGTTAAGATCAGTAGTCTTAAAGCCGTAGTCTTCTCCAAATTGATGGAAAGTCTCAGCGATTTGCGCTCCGTACCACATAATTTTTTTAGGAACACAGCCGACATTGACACAGGTTCCACCTAATTTCTTTTCCTCAATAACAGCCGCTTTGGCCCCATGTTCACCAGCACGGTTCATGGTAGCAATTCCTCCACTACCTCCACCGATAGCAATGATATCATATTCTCTCATTTAAAACTCCTTTATACTCTTTTAAATAGTAGAGTGTCATTTTTTGATAGTCATATTCTATCTTTTTTTTGAATTGATTGCAAAAATCTGCTACGTTTAAAAAAATTAAGAAAAATGCTTGCTAAAAAGAAAAATAAAGTGTATTATATAACTAGTACAATAATAGAAAATGATTTCCGAACGATAATCAAATCTTGAAATGTCATTATTTCGTTCTGAAATGTCATTATTTCGTTCTGAAATGTTATTGTATCGAATTGGTAATTTTTGTATAATATTGTTAAGGACTTTAAATCAAAAAAGGAGTTTCATTATGAAAAAAAATCGTAAAGCTAAAAAGTGGCAATTATATGCAGCAATTGGTGCGGCAAGTGTAGTTGTATTGGGGGCTGGGGGGATTTTGCTCTTTAGACAACCATCTCAGACCGCTGTAAAAGATGAGGCTACTCATCTTGTTGTTGCTAAAGAAGGAAGCGTGGCATCTTCTGTCTTATTGTCAGGGACAGTAACAGCAAAAAATGAACAATATGTTTATTTTGATGCTAGTAAGGGAGACTTAGATGAAATTCTTGTTTCTGTGGGTGATAAGGTCAGCGAAGGACAGGCTTTAGTTAAGTACAGTAGTTCAGAAGCCCAGGCGGCCTATGATTCAGCGAGTCGAGCAGTTGCTAAGGCAGATCGTCATATCAATGAACTCAATCAAGCACGAAATGAAGCTGCTTCAGCTCCCCAGTTACCAGTACCAGCAGGAGGCGAAGGAGCTGCAGCCCAAACTCCAGCTCCAGTCTCAGGAAATTCAGTGTCATCTATTGATGCACAATTAGGTGATGCTCGTGATGCTCGTGCAGATGCAGCAGCGCAATTAAGCAAGGCTCAAAGTCAGTTGGATGCAATGACGGTTCTCAGTACCCTAGAGGGAACTGTGGTCGAAGTCAACCGTAATGTTTCTAAATCTCCAACTGGAGCTAGCCAAGTAGTCGTTCATGTCGTAAGTAATGAAAACTTGCAAGTTAAGGGTGAACTGTCTGAATATAACCTCGCCAACCTATCTGTAGGTCAAGAAGTAACCTTTACTTCTAAAGTTTACCAAGATAAGAGCTGGACTGGTAAGATTAGCTATATCTCTGATTACCCTAAAAACAATGGCGAAGCAGCAAGTACAGCTGCCGCAGCTGCTGGTAATTCTGGCTCTAAATATCCATATACCATCGATGTTACAAGTGAAATCGGTGATTTGAAACAAGGATTCTCAGTAAGTGTTGAGGTCAAGAATAAGAGTAAAGCCATTTTGGTTCCTCTAACAAGTGTTGTGACTGAAAATGATAAGAACTATGTCTGGGTGCTTGACGAGCAGAAAAAGGCCAAGAAAGTGGAAGTTGGTTTGGGCAATGCTGATGCAGACAACCAAGAAATCACTTCAGGTCTGACAAATGGAGTCAAGGTCATCAGTAACCCAACGTCTTCTCTAGAGGAAGGAAAAGAGGTGAAGGCTGATGAAGCAACTAATTAGTCTAAAAAATATCTGCAGAAGCTATCGGAATGGTGACCAAGAACTGCAGGTTCTCAAAAATATCAACCTAGAAGTGAATGAGGGTGAATTCGTTGCCATCATGGGACCATCTGGTTCTGGTAAGTCTACTCTCATGAATACGATTGGCATGTTGGATACACCAACTAGTGGAGAGTATTATCTTGAAGGTCAAGAAGTGGCTGGACTTGGTGAAAAACAACTAGCCAAGGTCCGTAACCAACAAATCGGTTTTGTCTTTCAGCAGTTCTTTCTTCTATCCAAACTTAATGCTCTGCAAAATGTAGAATTACCCTTGATTTACGCAGGAGTTTCGGCTTCAAAACGGCGCAGGTTAGCTGAGGAATATCTAGATAAGGTTGAATTGACAGAACGAAGTCACCATTTGCCTTCTGAATTATCTGGTGGTCAAAAGCAACGTGTAGCTATCGCGCGTGCCTTGGTAAACAATCCTTCTATTATTCTAGCGGACGAACCGACAGGAGCCTTGGATACCAAAACAGGTAACCAAATCATGCAACTATTGGTTGACTTGAACAAAGAAGGAAAAACCATTATCATGGTAACGCATGAGCCTGAGATCGCTGCTTATGCCAAACGCCAGATTGTCATTCGAGATGGAGTTATTTCATCTGATAGTGCGCAGTTAGAAAAGGAGGAAAACTAAGATGCAGAATCTGAAATTTGCCTTTTCATCTATCATGGCACATAAGATGCGCTCTTTTCTTACTATGATTGGGATTATCATTGGTGTTTCATCAGTTGTTGTGATTATGGCTCTGGGGGATTCCATGTCTCGTCAGGTCAATAAAAACATGACCAAGTCACAGAAGAATATTCATGTCTTTTTCTCGCCTATTAAAAGTAAAGACGGTTCTTTTACCCAAAAACAATCGGCTTTGACAGTTTCTGGGAAAGAAGAGGAAGTTCCTGTTGAACCACCAAAACCACAAGAGTCTTGGGTCAGGGAGGCGGCTAAACTGAAGGGGGTAGATAGTTACTATGTAACCAACTCAACGAATACCACCTTATCTTATAAAGATAAAAAAGTGGAGCGCGCTAGCTTGACGGGTGGGAATATTACCTACATGAAGGCGGTTGAAAATGAAATTGTTGCAGGCCGAAGTCTTATAGCTCAGGATTATAAAGATGTGGCCAGTGTCATTTTACTAGACCAAGAACTTGCTAATAGTCTGTTTGGATCTGCTCAAGAAGCTGTTAACCAGGTTATAGATGTTGGTGGCTTTAGCTATCGTGTCATTGGTGTCTATACCAGCGATGAGGCCAAGACTGCCAAGACTTTTGGTATTGGTGGACTTCCGATTACGACTAATATTTCTCTTGCCAACAACTTCAATATGGATGAGATTTCTGATATTGTCTTCCGGGTTAATGATACCAGTTTGACACCAACTGTGGGACCAGAATTAGCTAGAAAATTGACCGAAATTGCTGGTATTCAGCAAGGGGAGTATCAGGTGGCAGATGCGACTGCAGCCTTCCAAGAAGTACAACAATTGTTCGGCTTTATAACTACGATTATTAGTGCCATTGCAGGAATTTCCCTTTTTGTTGGGGGGACTGGTGTTATGAACATCATGCTGGTTTCGGTGACAGAGCGTACTCGTGAGATTGGTCTCCGTAAGGCTTTGGGTGCGACACGTGCCAATATTTTAATCCAGTTTTTGATTGAATCCATGATTTTGACCTTGCTTGGTGGAGTTATTGGTCTAACCATTGCGACAGGCTTAACAGCTATAGCTGGTCTACTTTTGCAAGGATTGATAGCGGGTATAGAAGTGGGAGTATCAATCCCAGTTGCCCTATTTAGTCTTGCAGTTTCGGCTAGCGTGGGTATGATTTTTGGAGTTTTGCCAGCCAACAAGGCATCGAAACTTGATCCAATTGAAGCCCTTCGTTATGAATAGAATAAACAAGATGGACACTCGTCTATCTTGTTTTTGTATGGATTTCCCTATCGAAAATCATTAAAAATGTGATATAATGAAGTGTTAGAAAAACAGGTTTCATTTGCCTGGAAAGGAAAAATTATGTCTGAAAAGAATTTTTATATTACAACGCCGATTTACTATCCATCTGGTAAACTTCATATCGGATCTGCCTACACAACTATCGCATGTGATGTCTTAGCACGTTACAAACGCCTGATGGGCTACGATGTCTTTTATCTGACTGGTCTTGATGAGCATGGTCAGAAAATCCAGCAGAAAGCAGAAGAAGCTGGAATTACACCTCAAGCCTATGTTGATGGGATGGCAGTTGGAGTCAAAGAACTCTGGCAATTACTCGATATCTCATACGATAAGTTTATTCGCACAACTGATGACTACCATGAAAAAGTAGTGGCGCAAGTCTTTGAACGCTTGCTGGCTCAAGATGATATTTACTTGGGTGAATACTCTGGTTGGTATTCAGTTTCAGATGAGGAATTCTTTACAGAAAGCCAGCTTGCAGAAGTTTTCCGTGATGAAGCTGGAAATGTGACTGGTGGTATCGCTCCATCAGATCACGAAGTGGAATGGGTATCTGAAGAGTCTTATTTCCTTCGTCTTAGCAAGTACCAAGATCGTTTGGTCGAATTTTTCAAGTCTCATCCTGAATTTATCACTCCAGATGGTCGTCTGAATGAAATGCTTCGCAACTTCATCGAGCCAGGTTTAGAGGATTTGGCAGTTTCTCGTACAACCTTTACATGGGGTGTGCCAGTGCCATCTAATCCAAAACACGTTGTCTATGTTTGGATTGATGCCCTTCTTAACTATGCGACAGCACTTGGATACGGTCAAGATGAACATGGTAACTTTGACAAATTCTGGAATGGAACAGTCTTCCACATGGTAGGAAAAGACATCCTTCGTTTCCACTCAATCTACTGGCCAATCCTTCTTATGATGTTAGATATCAAATTGCCAGATCGTTTGATTGCTCACGGTTGGTTCGTCATGAAAGACGGCAAAATGTCTAAGTCTAAAGGAAATGTCGTTTACCCTGAAATGTTGGTAGAGCGTTATGGACTAGATCCACTTCGTTACTACCTCATGCGTAGCCTTCCAGTTGGTTCAGACGGAACCTTCACTCCAGAAGATTATGTAGGTCGTATCAACTACGAATTGGCCAATGACCTTGGAAACCTCCTCAACCGTACGGTTTCTATGATTAATAAGTACTTTGACGGGCAAGTCCCTGCCTATGTAGAAGGTGTAACAGAGTTTGACCATGCTCTTGCTCAAGTAGCTGCTGAATCAATCGCTGACTACCATACACACATGGAAGCAGTTGACTACCCACGTGCACTTGAAGCAGTCTGGACCCTTATCTCTCGTACTAACAAATACATCGATGAGACCGCACCATGGGTCTTGGCCAAGGATGAAGCTCTCCGTGACCAATTAGCAAGTGTCATGAGTCACTTGGCAGCCAGTCTTCGTGTCGTAGCTCACTTGATTGAACCATTTATGATGGAAACTAGTCGTGCAGTTTTGACTCAACTTGGCTTGGAAGAAGTAGCAAGCCTTGAGAACTTGAGCTTGGCTGACTTCCCAGAAGATGTGACTGTAGTTGCCAAAGGAACACCAATCTTCCCACGTCTGGATATGGAAGAAGAAATCGCCTATATCAAGGAACAAATGGAAGGCAACAAACCAGCAGTCGAAAAAGAGTGGAACCCAGACGAAGTTGAACTCAAACTAAACAAGGAAGAAATCAAGTTTGAAGACTTTGACAAGGTCGAAATCCGTGTCGCAGAAGTCAAAGAAGTGTCTAAAGTAGAAGGTTCAGATAAGTTGCTTCAATTCCGCTTAGATGCTGGTGATGGAGAAGATCGTCAAATCCTCTCAGGGATTGCAAAATACTATCCAAATGAACAAGAATTGGTCGGCAAGAAAGTTCAAATCGTTGCCAATCTCAAACCACGTAAAATGATGAAGAAATATGTCAGCCAAGGTATGATCCTATCAGCTGAACATGATGGAAAATTAACCCTTCTCACAGTTGATACAGCTGTACCAAACGGAAGTGTGATTGGGTAAAAGTAAAAAAACCAACGTTATCCACGTTGGTTTTTCTTGTTATGTGCGAGATTTTCTAAGAAGTGGTCTATCTCCTTTTGTGATCTGAGGATGAAGACTTTATCTAGATAAGTTTCTTGAACCCATTTGTAGCGTTCCTTAGCGGATTTGCTCCGTCCATCCCAGAGAATCCATCTGATAAACTCCCAATTAAATTGTTCTTGACAACCAGCTGCCATACTTTCTCTGACCTTGCCTCGGTATGTGAGATAACGTTTAAAGGCTCGAAATAGACAGGTCCATGGTGAAAAGTTGAGAAAGATGATTTGGTCAGCTTCCTGCATTCTTTCCTCATAGAAACACCAAGAATAATTGCCATCAATAACCCAAGCTTCATGCTTGGTGAGAAATTTTTTCATCTCATCCAACATCCATTCACGGTCACTGTCTTGCCAACCAGGCTGAAATTGGAGTGTGTCCATATGTAGTTTGGGGATGGAGTAGCAGTGAGACAACTTTTCGGCTAGAGTTGACTTACCAGCACCAGAATATCCGATAATTGCGATTTTCATTTTCTACCTTTTCCTATTTGGGGACAAAAAAACAGCCTCATGGACTGTTTCTTATTTAGCAAGTTTAGCTGAAAGACGAGCTTTGTCGCGGCTTGCTTTGTTTTTGTGAATCAAACCTTTAGTTTCTGCTTTATCGATAGCTGAGCTAGCAGCACGGAAAAGTTCTTCAGATGGGTTTGCTTCGAAAGCTTTGATAGCAGTACGCATAGCTGATTTTTGAGCTGAGTTCTTTTCGTTTTGTTTAACGTTCAATTCAGCGCGTTTGATAGCTGATTTAATGTTTGCCAATGTTCTTACCTCCATATTTACTAACTATACTATTATATCTGAAAACTTACGTTTTGACAAGGGAAAATTATTTTTTTAAGTAAATTTCATCGATTTCATGGTTCTTTGTTTTATGAAGAATCACTTCCGCACGATTTCTAGTTGGTTCAATATAATTTTGCAGATTTGTGAGATTGATACTGGTCCAGACCTGATGGGCAAAGGCTTCCACTTCCCCAATCGGCATTTGAGTAAAACGATAGTAGTAGCTATCAGGGTCGTTTTGAGCTAGGCTCAGCATTTTCAAGAAACGATCAAGATACCAACTCTCGATGTCATCTACTGAGGCATCAACATAGATTGAAAAGTCAAAGAAGTCAGTGATATAGAGACGCTCGTTTTGTGGATTCTGAAAGACATTAATCCCCTCAACAATTACAAAGTCTGCAGCTTTGACGCTTTGTTTTTCCTCAGGTACGATGTCGTAGACTTCATGAGAATAGACAGGAATATCTACATCTTGTCCATTTTTGATGCGGTCCAAGAAGTTGAGAAGAGCTTCCATATCATAGCTTTCAGGAAATCCCTTACGATTTAGAATTCCTTGCTCAATCAAGGTCTGGTTGGGATAGAGAAAGCCATCAGTTGTTACCAACTCAACCCTAGCATCTGTAAGCGTACGGGACAGTAGGATTTGAAGTAGGCGACTGGTTGTGGATTTTCCAACGGCAACACTCCCAGAAACCCCAATGATAAAAGGCTGGGACTTGCTTTCACGTTGAAGGAAAATCCCTTTTGAAAAGGCCAAATCATCCTTGGTACGCTTGTAAATCTGGATGAGATGGGCTAGGGGGAGATAGACATCGGTAACATCCTGCAGGCTAATCTGGTCATTAAAACTCTTGATGGATTCTAATTCCTCTTCTGTCAAAGGAGGTGTTGTCTTTCGATGTAACGATTGCCAAGTCTGGCGGCTGATTTTTTCAAAATGTAAAAATTCGTTGGTCATTTGTTTTCCCCTAGATATTTTGTCTATCATACCATAAAAAGCTAAAAAAATAAAGCGGTTTCTTGAATGTGTTAAGTCAATAGTATATAATATAAGTAGATAGAGGATGAACAATTTATTGATGAAGTAGGAGCTACTTTCTCCTGACTTATAAGCTAATAAAGGGGGCTTTGGGATTCACAACTTATAGGAGGTGTGTCATGAAAATCTTAAAACGTTACATATTGGAACTCTGTTTTATTTTAAGTTTTGCACTACCTTTTTTAAAAGGAGCGAATGCGGATAATGGTAGACGTTTTGTGGAAACCTATTACGGTTTTACTTTTTTGATGGAACATGCCATTGTAACAGCTATCTTTATCTGTTCGCTCTTGATTGCTTTCTTCCTAAAAAAACGGTGGACGAAATGGCTTGCTGCTGGTAGTTATTTCTTTTTAGTTCTATGGATTGCTACAGAGGGTTATTTCTTCCGCATGTCGCTAGAAGATTTGATACGACTTTGGACAAGTTTGGAATTCCTGACAAAAACGTATCAGTTGGGCTTTTATCTAAACATCCTGTTGGGAATTTTGTTGATAATAAAGTATTTGAAGGTTAAGCAATAGTCATAAAAATGAGCCTAATTATAGATGATAAATTTGTTGTTTTATCCTGATTATGATATTTCTAGTTCTAAATGGCTTATTATTTATAAGTGTTTAAAGTGATTGAAGAAAAGGTCTTCTTGACTAGTTTTCTTCAGTCTTTTTCGTTTTATTATCAATTTGTAAACGATTTACAATTTAAGTCAAATTATGGTAAAATAGTTTCATGAGTAAAATGTATTATGCAGAAAATCCTGATGCTGCTCACGACATTCATGAGTTGAGAGTGGAATTGTTGGGAGAAAAAATGACCTTTTTGACGGATGCTGGTGTTTTTAGCAAGAAAATGGTTGACTTTGGCAGTCAACTTTTGCTCAAGTGTCTAGAGGTCAACCAAGGCGAGACTGTCCTTGATGTAGGCTGTGGTTATGGGCCTTTGGGCTTGTCCTTGGCTAAGGCTTATGGAGTTCAGGCGACCATGGTCGATATCAATAATCGTGCCTTGGATTTGGCGCGACAAAATGCTGAACGAAATAAAGTAGAAGCGACGATTTTCCAGTCCAACATCTATGAACAAGTTGAAGGGGAATTTGACCATGTCATTTCCAATCCTCCTATCCGTGCGGGCAAGCAAGTGGTTCATGAAATCATTGAGAAAAGTAAAGATTTCTTGGAAACTGGTGGGGATTTAACAATTGTTATCCAGAAAAAACAAGGGGCTCCAAGCGCCAAGTCAAAGATGGAGGAAGTGTTTGGCAATTGTGAAATCGTCAAAAAAGATAAGGGATACTATATCCTTAGAAGTGTGAAAGAATGAGAGCAGTTGATTTAATCCAAAAGAAACGAGATGGTCAAGAGCTGACTTCGAGTGAAATTGAGTGGTTAGTTGAAGGCTATGTGTTAGGAACTGTCCCTGATTATCAGATGTCTGCCTTTGCTATGGCAGTTTATTTCAAAGGAATGACGACTCGAGAAATATCTGATTTGACCATGAAAATGGTTCAGACAGGTCAAGAGTTTGATTTATCAGCTATTGATGGGGTTAAGGTTGACAAGCATTCTACGGGTGGTGTTGGTGATAAGGTGACCTTGATTTTGGCTCCTCTTGTTGCAAGCTTTGGTGTTCCTGTGGCAAAAATGAGTGGTCGTGGTCTCGGCCATACTGGCGGAACAATTGATAAGTTGGAGTCCGTTAAGGGCTATCAAGTGGAACGTAGTCAAGAAGATTTTATTCGTCAGGTTCAGGATATTGGAGTATCTGTCATTGGGCAATCAGACCAGCTAGTCAAAGCGGATAAGCTTCTCTATGCTCTTCGTGATGTGACCGCAACTGTCGACACGATTCCTTTGATTGCGAGTTCGGTGATGAGCAAGAAAATTGCGGCAGGGGCGGATGCTATTTTGCTAGACGTAACTGTCGGAGAAGGTGCTTTCATGAAGACGGTTGATGAGGCGCGCGAATTGGCTCAAACCATGGTGGATCTTGGTAAGGCTGTTGGTCGAAAGACGGTAGCAGTGATTACGGATATGAGTCAGCCCTTGGGACGAGCTATTGGAAATCGTCTGGAGATCCTTGAAGCATTGGAGATTTTACAAGGGCAAGGCCGTCAGGATATTACCCACTTCATCTGTGAATTGGCTCAAATTATGCTTGACCTGGCAAATGTAAATAAAACAGTTGAAGAAGTTCGCCAACATCTTGAAAATGGCCAAGCGCTTGCTAAGTTTGAGGAGATGGTCCAAGCCCAAGGCGGAGACTTGGAAGACCTCTATCGTCCTGTAAATGTAGCCCATGTGGTGGAAATCCCTGCTCAGGAAACGGGTATCATTTCAGCTCTTCCAGCTATGGAATTTGGGCTTTATGCTATGAGACTGGGGGCAGGCCGTGCAGTCAAGTCTGATGCCTTGGACTATGAAACAGGAATTGTTTTTGAAAAGAAAGTTGGAGATTCCGTTCAACAGGGAGAAATTGTTGCAAAAGTATACACAAATGGAAAAATTTCTCCTCAGCTAGTTACAGATTTTCAAAAATATGTTAAAATAAATGATAGGGTGCAAAGTTTACGAGAAATTATAGAAATTATCTCATAAACCGCAGGAGAATCCGAATATGAAATTAAATAAATATATCGATCATACGCTTTTGAAACAAGATGCAACAGAAAATCAAATTGATTGTTTGTTGTCTGAAGCTAGAGAGTATGATTTTGCCAGTGTTTGCGTTAATCCGACCTGGGTTGAACATGCCAAAAAAGGGCTTGAAGGTACAGATGTCAAGGTCTGCACAGTAGTAGGTTTCCCCTTGGGAGCAACAACTTCAGCTGTGAAAGCATTTGAAACAAAAGAAGTTATCCAGAATGGTGCAGATGAGATTGATATGGTGATCAATGTTGGGGCTCTCAAATCAGGTAATTTATCCTTGGTTGAGTCAGATATTCGCGCAGTAGTGGAAGCAAGTGGTGACAAGTTAGTGAAAGTCATTATTGAAGCTTGCCTTCTTACAGACCAAGAAAAAGTTGTGGCTTGCCAATTGGCCCAAAAAGCGGGAGCTGACTTCGTGAAAACTTCAACTGGCTTTTCAACTGGTGGTGCTACGGTAGAAGATGTTACATTAATGCGTGAAACTGTTGGACCTGATATGGGAGTCAAGGCTGCTGGTGGAGCTCGTTCTTATGCAGATGCTCTTTCCTTTGTGGAAGCAGGGGCGACCCGTATCGGAACGTCAGCTGGGGTAGCCATTTTAAAAGGAGAACTGGCAGATGGCGACTACTGAGTTGATTGAACTAGCAATTGAAACCAGCAAGCAAGCCTATGTACCCTATTCTCATTTTCCAGTCGGAGCTGTTTTAGTGGCGAAAGATGGTAGCACTTATACAGGTGTCAATATCGAGAATGCTAGTTATTCTTTGACCAACTGTGGAGAGCGTACGGCGATTTTTAAAGCAGTTTCTGAAGGTCAAAGAGAGTTTTCAGAATTGATTGTCTATGGACAGACTGAAAAACCAATTTCACCATGTGGCGCTTGTCGCCAAGTGATGGCTGAATTTTTTGAACAAGATCTAAAAGTGACCTTAGTCGCAAAAGATAAATCGACGGTCGAGATGACGGTCGGGGAATTACTTCCATACTCTTTTACAGACTTAAACTAGTCTGAGTCGCTCTCTGAGTGGCACGGTCCTTGTGGCCAACAAATCCATACTTGCAACATCGTTGCACATCTTATTTAGGAGGTTCAGTAATGAACAAGAAACAATGGCTAGGCCTTGGTCTAGTTGCAGTGGCAGCAGTCGGACTTGCTGCATGTGGTAACCGCTCTTCTCGTAACGCAGCTTCATCTTCTGATGTGAAGACAAAAGCAGCAATCGTCACTGATACTGGTGGTGTTGATGACAAATCATTCAACCAATCAGCTTGGGAAGGTTTGCAAGACTGGGGTAAAGAACATAATCTTTCAAAAGATAAAGGTTTCACTTACTTCCAATCAACAAGTGAAGCTGACTACGCTAACAACTTGCAACAAGCGGCTGGAAGTTACAACCTAATCTTCGGTGTTGGTTTTGCCCTTCACAATGCGGTTGAAGAAGCAGCAAAAGACCACTCTGATTTGAACTATGTCTTGATTGATGATGTGATTAAAGATCAAAAGAATGTTGCTAGCGTAACGTTTGCTGATAACGAAGCTGCTTACCTTGCGGGTGTTGCAGCGGCTAAAACAACTAAAACAAAACAAGTTGGTTTTGTAGGTGGTATTGAGTCTGAAGTTATCTCACGTTTTGCAGCTGGATTTAAAGCTGGTGTTGAGTCAGTAGATCCATCTATCAAAGTACAAGTTGACTATGCTGGTTCATTTGGTGATGCTGCTAAAGGTAAAACAATTGCAGCGGCACAATACGCAGCTGGTGCAGACGTTGTTTACCAAGCAGCAGGTGGAACAGGTGCTGGTGTCTTTGCAGAAGCAAAATCACTCAACGAAAGCCGTCCTGAAGGTGAAAAAGTTTGGGTTATCGGTGTTGACCGTGACCAAGAAGCAGAAGGTAAATACACTTCTAAAGATGGTAAAGAATCAAATTTTGTTCTTGTATCTACTTTGAAACAAGTTGGTACAACTGTAAAAGATATTGCTAACAAGGCAGAAAAAGGTGAATTCCCTGGCGGTCAAGTGATCGTTTACTCATTGAAAGATAAAGGGGTTGACTTGGCAGTAACAAACCTTTCAGAAGAAGGTAAAAAAGCTGTCGAAGCTGCTAAAGCTAAAATCCTTGATGGAAGCGTAAAAGTTCCTGAAAAATAATGGATGGAAGTCATTTCTTAGGAAGCGGCCCTCGGCCGCTTTTTTAAGAGTTGAGACAAAGTCATTTTGTCTCAGTAAAGCTTGCTACTAGATAAACTAGCAAGTTTTATTGAAATAAAATAAGACTCTGAAAGGAAGAGCACATGGCACACGAAAATGTCATTGAGATGCGTGATATTACCAAGGTGTTTGGTGAATTTGTTGCCAACGACAAAATCAACCTGCACCTACGAAAAGGTGAAATTCATGCACTTTTAGGAGAAAATGGGGCTGGTAAGTCCACGCTCATGAACATGTTAGCAGGCCTTCTTGAACCAACTAGTGGTGAAATCGCGGTCAACGGTCAAGTTGTCAACCTCGACTCCCCATCTAAAGCAGCTGGCTTGGGAATCGGAATGGTTCACCAGCACTTTATGTTGGTAGAAGCCTTCACAGTGGCTGAAAACATCATTTTAGGTAGTGAATTGACTAAAAATGGTGTGCTAGATATCGCTGGAGCTAGCAAAGAAATCAAGGCTCTTTCTGAACGTTATGGCTTAGCTGTTGACCCTTCTGCCAAGGTGGCAGATATCTCAGTTGGAGCCCAACAACGTGTAGAAATTTTAAAAACCCTTTATCGGGGGGCTGATATCCTTATCTTTGACGAACCAACGGCCGTTTTGACTCCATCAGAAATTGATGAGTTGATGGCTATTATGAAAAATCTTGTCAAAGAAGGAAAATCAATTATCTTGATCACCCACAAGTTGGACGAGATTCGCGCAGTTTCTGACCGCGTTACAGTTATCCGTCGTGGGAAATCAATTGAAACTGTAGAAATCGCAGGAGCTACTAATGCTGATTTGGCAGAAATGATGGTAGGACGTTCTGTTTCCTTTAAAACAGAGAAGCAAGCCTCTCAACCAAAAGAAGTGGTCTTGTCTATTAAAGACTTGGTGGTCAATGAAAACCGCGGTGTCCCAGCTGTTAAAAATCTATCCTTGGATGTTCGTGCGGGAGAGATTGTTGGGATTGCGGGGATTGATGGAAATGGTCAGTCTGAACTGATTCAAGCCATTACAGGTCTTCGCAAGGTTGAATCTGGTAGCATTGAGCTAAAAGGAGATTCAATTGTAGGCTTGCACCCACGTCAGATTACAGAGTTGAGTGTTGGGCACGTTCCAGAAGACCGTCACCGTGATGGCTTGATTTTGGAAATGATGATTTCTGAAAATATTGCCCTTCAAACCTACTATAAAGAACCACATAGTAAAAATGGAATTTTGAACTATTCAAATATTACTTCTTATGCTAAAAAGCTAATGGAAGAATTTGATGTTCGTGCTGCAAGCGAATTTGTTCCTGCAGCTGCACTCTCAGGAGGAAATCAACAAAAAGCAATTATTGCTCGTGAAATTGATCGAGATCCTGATCTCCTTATCGTCAGCCAGCCAACTCGTGGGTTGGATGTCGGTGCCATTGAATATATCCACAAACGCTTGATTGAAGAGCGTGATAATGGGAAGGCTGTCCTTGTTGTCAGCTTTGAACTAGATGAGATTTTAAACGTCTCAGACCGTATTGCCGTTATTCACGATGGTAAGATTCAAGGTATTGTGTCACCAGAAACAACCAATAAACAAGAACTTGGTGTCTTGATGGCTGGTGGAAACTTGGGAAAGGAGAAGAGTGATGTCTAAAAAATTACAACAAATTTCGGTTCCCTTGATTTCTGTCTTTCTAGGAATTTTACTCGGAGCCATTGTCATGTGGATCTTTGGTTATGATGCTATTTGGGGCTATGAAGAATTGTTCTATACAGCCTTTGGTAGTCTGCGTGGGATTGGGGAAATCTTCCGTGCAATGGGGCCTTTGGTCTTGATTGGTCTTGGTTTTGCCGTTGCCAGTCGTGCTGGTTTCTTTAACGTCGGACTTCCTGGTCAGGCTTTGGCAGGTTGGATTCTCAGTGGTTGGTTTGCCTTGTCGCATCCAGATATGCCACGTCCCTTGATGATTCTAGCAACTATCGTGATTGCCTTGATTGCTGGTGGGATTGTCGGAGCGATTCCGGGTATTCTTAGAGCCTATCTAGGGACGTCAGAGGTTATCGTAACCATCATGATGAACTACATTGTCTTGTATGTAGGGAATGCCTTTATCCACGCCTTTCCTAAAGACTTCATGCAAAGTACAGATTCGACCATTCGTGTTGGGGCTAATGCAACCTATCAGACACCTTGGTTATCTGAGTTGACTGGTAATTCGCGGATGAATATTGGTATTTTCTTCGCCATCATTGCAGTTGCAGTTATTTGGTTCATGCTCAAGAAAACGACTCTTGGTTTTGAAATCCGTGCGGTTGGTCTTAATCCACATGCTTCAGAATATGCTGGTATTTCTGCCAAACGAACGATTATCCTATCAATGATTATTTCAGGTGCATTGGCAGGTCTTGGTGGAGCTGTTGAAGGTCTGGGAACCTTCCAGAACGTCTATGTTCAAGGAGCATCCTTAGCTGTCGGATTTAACGGGATGGCGGTTAGTCTGCTTGCGGCCAACTCACCAATTGGTATTCTCTTTGCAGCCTTCTTATTTGGTGTTCTCCAAGTTGGAGCCCCTGGTATGAATGCAGCGCAGGTACCGTCTGAGCTTGTCAGCATTGTAACAGCGTCTATTATCTTCTTTGTCAGTGTTCATTACCTTATCGAACGCTTTGTCAAACCGAAAAAACAAGTTAAAGGAGGTAAGTAAAGATGTCTATTACAACCTTGCTCACCCTCTTGGTGTCTTCTATGCTGATTTACTCAGCGCCCCTCATCTTTACAAGTATCGGTGGTGTTTTTTCTGAACGTGGTGGTGTCGTAAACGTCGGCCTTGAAGGAATTATGGTTATGGGTGCCTTTTCTGGAGTTGTCTTTAACCTTGAATTTGCAGAACAATTTGGAGCAGCAACTCCATGGCTCTCCTTGCTTGTAGCAGGATTGGTTGGTGGTCTCTTCTCTATCATCCACGCAGCAGCAACGGTTCATTTCCGTGCAGACCATGTTGTCAGCGGTACGGTATTGAACTTGATGGCGCCAGCCTTGGCTGTTTTCTTAGTGAAAGTTCTTTATAACAAAGGACAAACCGACAACCTAAGTCAGACTTTTGGACGCTTTGATTTCCCAGTCTTGGCGAATATCCCAGTTATCGGTGATATCTTCTTCAAGTCAACTAGTCTACTTGGTTATCTGGCCATTGCCTTCTCATTCCTTGCTTGGTTTATCCTCTTCAAGACTCGCTTTGGTCTTCGTCTCCGCTCTGTCGGTGAACATCCTCAAGCAGCGGATACCTTGGGAATCAATGTCTACAAGATGAGATATTTAGGGGTTATTATTTCAGGTTTCCTAGGTGGAATTGGCGGAGCGATTTATGCTCAATCCATCTCAGTTAACTTCTCAGTGACAACTATTGTTGGACCTGGATTTATCGCTCTTGCTGCGATGATCTTCGGAAAATGGAATCCAATCGGAGCTATGTTATCTAGTCTCTTCTTTGGACTTTCACAAAGTTTGGCTGTTATTGGTTCTCAATTGCCATTCCTACAAGGAGTTCCTGCGGTTTATCTTCAAATTGCACCTTATGTTTTGACCATTCTTGTCTTGGCAGCTTTCTTTGGAAAAGCAGTTGCACCAAAAGCAGATGGTATCAACTATATCAAATCAAAATAAGCATATAAAAAACGTCAGTTCATACAATGTACTGCACCCCAAAAGTTAGACAGAAAAAATCTAACTTTTGGGGTGCTTTTATTATGAAATTAACTTATGATGATAAAGTTCAGATCTATGAACTTAGAAAACAAGGATATAGCTTAGAGAAGCTTTCAAATAAATTTGGGATAAACAATTCTAATATTAGGTACATGATTAAATTGATTGAACGTTACGGAATAGAGTTCGTCAAAAAAGGAAAAAATCGTTACTATTCTCCTGATTTAAAACAAGAAATGATTCATAAAGTCTTACATGAAGGCTGGACTAAAGATAGAGTTTCTCTTGAATACGGTCTCCCAAGTCGTACGATACTTCTTAATTGGTTAGCACAATACAAGAAAAACGGGTATACTATTGTTGAGAAAACAAGAGGGAGAGTACCTAAAATGGGACGTAAGCCAAAAACGAGACCTGAAGAGAGGACAGAATTAGAACGTCTTCAAGCAGAAAATGAGTACCTGAGAGCGGAGAATGCCATCCTAAAAAAGTTGAGAGAACTCCGATTGAAGGAGAAAAAAGAGAAAGAAGAAAGACAGAAATTGTTCAAGAATTAATGACTGATTTTTCGTTAGATATTCTTCTAAAAGCCATTAAACTAGCTCGTTCGACCTACTACTATCACTTGAAACAGCTAGACAAACCAGATAAGGACCAAGAGCTTAAAGCTGAAATTCAATCCATTTTTATCGAACACAAGGGAAATTATGGTTATCGTCGGGTTCATTTAGAACTAAGAAATCGTGGTTATCTGGTAAATCATAAAAGAGTTCAACGCTTGATGAAAGTACTCAATTTACAAGCTAAAATGCGACAGAAACGAAAATATTCTTCTCATAAAGGAGATGTTGGCAAAAAGGCAGAGAATCTCATTCAACGCCAATTTGAAGCAGTCAAACCAATGGAAAAGTGTTATACGGATGTGACAGAGTTTGCCATTCCAGCAAGTACTCAAAAGCTTTACTTATCACCAGTTTTAGATGGTTTCAACAGCGAAATCATCGCTTATCATCTGTCTACTTTACCGAACTTGGAACAAGTGAAGAGCATGTTAAAACAGGCCTTCACAGAGAAGTACTATGAGAATACGATTCTCCATAGTGACCAAGGCTGGCAATACCAACACGATTCTTATCATCGGTTCCTAGAGAGCAAGGGAGTTCAAGCATCCATGTCACGTAAAGGTAACAGCCCCGACAATGGTATGATGGAGTCCTTCTTTGGCATTCTGAAATCGGAGATGTTTTATGGTTATGAGAAGTCATTTCAGTCGCTTAAGCAATTGGAACAAGCCATTGTAGACTATATTGATTACTACAACAATAAACGAATTAAGGTAAAACTAAAAGGACTTAGCCCTGTGCAATACAGAACTAAATCCTTCGGATAAATTAATTGTCTAACTTTTGGGGGTCAGTACATTCATGAACTGACGTTTTATTTTTTAGGATGTTGGTTGGTTAGGTTCAATCCCCAAGGGACTAAATTTTCAGTCTTGTTTTTGATACGAGCGATATTGTCCTTATGGCGAATGATAATCAAGCTAGCAAGAGCTAGGATAATAGCGATGAAGAGAGGGTCATAGTTGCTCAGGATAAAACCAAAAAGTGGAAAGAGTAGAACTCCGATGACAGCCGCGATAGATGCTGTGACACTAGACAGTGAAATCATACTACCAAGATAGAGGGTTCCAAAGAAAACAACTGCAAGGTAGAGACAGAAGACAGGTGCAAATCCGAAAACCACTCCAGCACTGGTTGCGACAGCCTTACCACCCTTAAATCCTGCAAAGATAGGGAAGGTATGGCCGATTACAGCTAAAAGTCCAAAGATGAGAGGCGAAACTCCTTGTAGATGAAAAATAATTGGAAGAAGTGTTGCTAGGGTTCCTTTGAAAAAGTCAATCACAAAGGTTGCCATACCAGCTTTCTTGCCTAAAATGCGGAAAGTATTGGTCGTTCCAGTATTTCCAGAACCGTGTTCACGCAGATTTGTCTGAAAGAAAATTTGTCCAATCCAGAGACCAGACGGAATTGAACCCAGCAGATAGGCTAGGATTAATAAAACTATTGTCATCATACTCCTATTATATCATGAAATGGAGAAGAAAGGCAGAGAATCACTTCTGAAATTGTCACACCGGAGAAAGAAAAATTTTGCAAAATCCTTGGAAAACCTGTAGAATAGTAAAGATGAACGAATAGGAGGTTCCTTGTGTCAAAAAAGGAAATCAATATTAATAATTATAATGACGATGCCATTCAGGTGCTAGAAGGGTTGGATGCGGTCCGTAAACGTCCAGGGATGTATATCGGATCGACCGATGGAGCTGGGCTCCACCACCTAGTCTGGGAAATCGTCGATAATGCTGTTGATGAAGCCTTGTCTGGATTTGGTGACCGTATTGATGTGACCATTAATAAAGATGGCAGTTTAACGGTTCAAGACCACGGACGTGGGATGCCGACAGGTATGCATGCTATGGGAATTCCAACTGTTGAGGTTATCTTTACTATTCTCCACGCTGGAGGAAAATTCGGTCAAGGAGGCTACAAAACATCTGGTGGACTTCACGGGGTAGGCTCTTCTGTCGTCAATGCTCTTTCTAGCTGGTTAGAAGTTGAAATCACCCGTGATGGCGCAGTTTACAAGCAACGTTTTGAAAATGGTGGCAAACCTGTCACGACCTTGAATAAAATTGGTACAGCACCTAAGTCTAAAACAGGTACCAAAGTTACCTTCATGCCAGATTCGACTATCTTCTCTACGACAGACTTCAAGTACAATACCATTTCAGAACGCCTCAATGAGTCAGCCTTTCTCTTGAAAAATGTGACCTTGTCTTTGACGGACAAGCGTACAGATGAAGTGATTGAGTTTCATTATGAGAACGGAGTGCAGGACTTTGTTTCTTATCTGAACGAAGACAAGGAAACCTTGACACCAGTTCTTTACTTTGAAGGGGAAGACAATGGTTTCCAGGTGGAAGTGGCCCTCCAGTACAATGACGGATTTTCAGATAATATTTTGTCCTTTGTCAATAACGTTCGTACCAAGGACGGTGGAACACATGAGACTGGACTTAAGTCTGCCATTACCAAGGTTATGAACGACTATGCGCGTAAGACAGGTCTTCTCAAGGAAAAAGATAAAAACCTTGAAGGTTCAGACTATCGTGAGGGGCTAGCAGCTGTTCTTTCTATCCTGGTTCCTGAAGAACACCTCCAGTTTGAAGGACAGACCAAGGACAAGCTAGGAAGCCCTCTTGCTCGTCCCGTTGTGGATGGCATTGTGGCTGATAAGTTGACCTTTTTCCTTATGGAAAATGGGGAATTGGCTTCTAACCTCATCCGCAAGGCTATTAAGGCCCGTGATGCTCGTGAAGCAGCACGTAAGGCGCGTGATGAGAGCCGAAATGGTAAGAAAAATAAAAAGGATAAGGGCTTGTTGTCTGGGAAATTGACCCCAGCCCAGTCTAAGAATCCGGCTAAGAATGAACTCTATCTAGTCGAGGGGGATTCTGCCGGAGGTTCTGCCAAACAAGGCCGTGACCGCAAGTTCCAGGCAATATTGCCTCTTCGTGGTAAGGTTATCAATACAGCCAAAGCCAAGATGGCGGATATCCTCAAAAATGAAGAAATCAACACCATGATTTATACTATTGGTGCAGGTGTGGGAGCAGACTTCTCCCTTGAGGATGCTAATTACGACAAAATCATTATCATGACCGATGCGGACACCGACGGTGCCCACATTCAGACTTTACTCTTGACATTTTTCTACCGCTACATGCGTCCGCTAGTTGAGGCAGGACATGTTTATATCGCCCTTCCGCCTCTTTACAAGATGTCCAAAGGCAAAGGTAAGAAAGAAGAAGTGGCCTACGCTTGGACGGACGGAGAGCTAGAAGAACTTCGCAAGCAGTTTGGTAAAGGTGCTACCCTCCAACGCTATAAAGGTCTCGGTGAGATGAATGCGGACCAGCTCTGGGAAACAACTATGAACCCAGAAACCCGTACCCTCATCCGTGTCACCATCGAAGACCTAGCCCGCGCCGAACGTCGCGTCAATGTCCTCATGGGTGACAAGGTCGAACCACGCCGTAAGTGGATCGAAGGCAATGTCAAGTTTACGCTGGAAGAGAGTGGGGAGATGGTGTTTTAGGAGTGTGCTGCAATAAAAAAATAAATATACATTATAGAAAGGAGGTGGAGAGGTGTCTATCGGTAGAAACGATAAATGTCCATGCAATTCAGGCAAAAAATACAAACATTGCCATTTAAAAATAGAGAAGTTACGAAAACAAATGAAACGGAATAATCTTCGTGATATTTCAGAAAGTGAGAGAAAACAACTTCAATCCCACGATAGGAATAGAGTCAAGCAACTTTTCGATTCTAAAGGAAAAGAGTGCCTGTATTCCAACTGTGATAGAAAACCGATTAAATCACACACTTTTCCTAGAAATATATTAGAAAAGCAGATTGCAAGAAAAACTGATAATGGATATTCGGTTTTTTCGACCGATATAAAAAATATTGTTAGTAATCTACAAAATCCTAGATCACATAGTGAATTATTTTATGAAGTCAATATAAATGATGCTGGAACTATGCCACTTTTTTGTGAAGAACATGACAATCAGATTTTTTCGCCAATAGAAACTTTTAAACCCATTCCTACCGAAAAACAATATATATTTTTATATGCTTATCGTTTCTTTTTATACCATTTTTCTAAAGAAAAATATGCCTTGATAGATTACCATGATTTGATTGCCTCAGAAAAAGGAGTAGGCAAATCACTTTCTTCAGATACAAGAAATAAAAGAAATTCCATTTATGCTAATGCAACAAAAATTGCAAATACTAAAACAAATATAACAAATTTAGATGTATTAAAGATTAAATTTGATCAAGTAATGAATCATACTCTACCAAGTGATGCTAAAATTGATGAACATTTTAAAGTATACGGTTATAAATTGAAAAACGATATTCAGTGGTGTGGTGCCGGCTGTACAGAGTTTTCTTATAACGATACTGGAGTTATGAATCATTTAGGCTGCAGTTTTGGTTTAATCCCACAAAATAGAGATTTTCCAGCATATTTTTATTGTGTTGTACCAAACGAAGAAAATGATTATTTGAAAGATAAATTGCTGAAGTTACTTAATGATAAGTATGATGGTTATAAGAACGAAAAAGATACTGCTTCTTTTGAAAATATTATAAAATATTACATTTTTGATAGTTCAGAAAATATTATAATTTCTCCTGATATTATTGATGAATTGAGAGATAAAGAAATTTGTTTTTTTAATGAAAAAGGTAAACTTTTAAAAAACGGATAGATTGGACTCATCAAATTTCAAATCACCAGAATTTCTGACGGAGCGTTTTGGAGTAAATTCTATTTGGCAGAAAAACGAGCGAGAGTTTTTGAACAAAAGATGAACGATTGTTTTTCTGATGAGCAGTTTTAAAGCTGTACATAATCGCTAAAACTATTGGAGGTGCGGTATTGATTACGTTATTAATGTTTCCTTTTTTCCTTGTTCTCCTAGCCATTTTTGGAATTATATATGATTTAATGACCAATAAAGGTAGAAAAGAGTGTGCTCGCACAGTATCCTTGTTTATATTGAACATCCTCACTATTGGTATCTGTCTATTAGATTTACCAATGGAAAGTAAACCATACTCAGGAATAGGGTTTATCTTATTTTATGCACTTGCTTTCATCCCTTTGATGATTGTTTTCTCATTATATACCCTCTATAGGATTGGAAAACATTATAGGTATTTTAAGAGTAAGTTTGCTATAATACTCCTATTCAATGCTATTTTACTTTTCCTTCTTTCATTAGTAAATACTTTTGTATTATGGAGAAGCTTTAAAATATATCATAGAAACGATATTAAATTGTTTTATTTTGTTTTAATCGTTTTGGGGATTTGTTCAACTATCCAATTCATTGTAGGGGAACTTGAGAAGAAAAGAATACGAGGCATCCAAAAAAAAGAGGAGCAAGACGGCTATGAAAAATGACTCTATAAAAGATATGTGCAGACAACATAGAAGTGAAGCGCAAATGCTGAGATTAATTTTACAGACTGCTGAAACTTTACAAATTGAGGCTGTCGCCATGTCCGGTTCGCGGACAAATTCACAAGCTCCAAAAGACGAATTTCAAGACTATGATGTGCTCTATGTCGTGGACAACTTAGATACTCTAACAAGCAATCTTGCTTGGTTAGACCAGTTTGGCACTCGTATCATTGAGCAACATAATATCCTAGGCAACCGTCGTCTCTACCTCATGCTCTTTGAAGATGGCAATAGGATTGACTTGACCCTCTGTCCTACGGAGTATATTCAAGAGTGGGTGGATAGTGAAGCTGATTATACAGTTTTGAAAGATGAGAAAGGCTTGTTTGAGTCCTATACTACAAGTCCTCAACGTTACTGGACAAGCCCAGCTAATGCGATAGAGTTTGAAAAAGCCTGCAATGAATTTTGGTGGGTATCAGCCTATGTGGTCAAAGGAATCTGTCGTAAGCAAGTCATCTACGCGACTGACCATCTTTACGGTATTTGCCAACAAGAACTCCTGAAGATCTTGGCTTGGCAGGTCGCAGCAGATAAGGGGACGATTGATGTAGGCAAGAACTACAAGTATCTTTTCCAGTATTTACCTGCAGAGAAAGAGAAAGAATTCTCAAATCTGCTTGATTTCTCAAGTTTAGATAAAATCACCCAGTCTTTGTTTGCTACGATGCAACTTTTCCACCAAGAGGCTCAGTCCCTTGCTCAAAAGATGGATTTTGACTACGATAAAGAAGTAGCTGAGAAGATGATTGAGTATGCTAAGGAGAGACTTCTTAATTGCTGACTAATTTAAAAGATTAAACTACAGAAAGGATTGTTTGGTTCCTTAAGGTAACTGAACATGGAACTAATTCCCGTAAAATATCTTTTACTGCATAAAAACCTACTCTATATTTTTTGAAAGGAGTTGAACACGCCCTAAATGCTAGGTGAAAAAGATAAATTCTCTTGTGAGCTTTCTTACTTCAAGAATTTTCTATTTTCACTTGGTATTTTACGGGCTCTGTATCCTATATGAGTAACATTCAAAACATGTCCCTGGAGGACATTATGGGAGAGCGCTTTGGTCGCTACTCCAAGTACATTATTCAAGACCGGGCTTTGCCAGATATTCGTGATGGACTCAAGCCGGTTCAGCGCCGTATTCTTTATTCGATGAATAAGGATGGCAATACCTTTGACAAGAGCTACCGTAAGTCTGCTAAGTCAGTCGGGAACATCATGGGAAATTTCCATCCACATGGTGACAGTTCCATCTATGATGCCATGGTTCGTATGTCTCAGGACTGGAAAAACCGTGAGATTTTGGTTGAAATGCACGGTAATAACGGTTCTATGGACGGAGATCCGCCTGCGGCCATGCGTTATACTGAGGCTCGTTTGTCTGAGATTGCAGGCTACCTTCTTCAGGATATCGAGAAAAAGACCGTTCCTTTTGCTTGGAACTTTGACGATACCGAGAAAGAGCCGACTGTTCTGCCAGCAGCCTTTCCAAACCTTTTGGTCAATGGTTCTACTGGGATTTCGGCTGGTTATGCCACAGATATTCCTCCGCATAATTTGGCTGAAGTCATTGATGCGACTGTTTACATGATTGACCACCCAACAGCCAAGGTGGACAAGCTCATGGAATTCTTGCCTGGACCAGATTTCCCGACAGGAGGGATTATTCAGGGTCGTGATGAAATCAAGAAGGCCTATGAAACTGGGAAAGGGCGCGTGGTTGTTCGTTCCAAGACTGAGATTGAAAAGCTAAAAGGTGGTAAAGAACAAATCGTTATCACTGAGATTCCTTATGAAATCAACAAGGCCAATCTGGTCAAGAAAATCGATGATGTTCGTGTCAATAACAAGGTGGCAGGGATTGCTGAAGTTCGCGACGAGTCTGACCGTGATGGTCTACGTATTGCTATTGAGCTAAAAAAAGATGCCAATACAGAGCTTGTCCTCAACTATCTCTTTAAGTACACAGATCTGCAAATCAACTATAACTTTAACATGGTGGCGATTGACAATTTCACGCCTCGTCAGGTTGGGATCGTTCCAATCTTGTCTAGCTATATTGCCCACCGTCGTGAAGTGATTTTGGCGCGTTCACGCTTTGACAAGGAAAAGGCTGAGAAACGTCTCCATATCGTCGAAGGTTTGATTCGCGTGATTTCGATTTTGGATGAAGTCATTGCTCTTATCCGTGCTTCTGAGAATAAGGCGGACGCCAAGGAAAATCTCAAAGTTAGCTATGATTTTACAGAGGAGCAGGCTGAGGCCATCGTTACCTTGCAATTGTATCGTTTGACCAATACCGATGTGGTTGTCTTACAGGAAGAAGAAGCAGAACTTCGTGAAAAGATTGCCATGCTGGCGGCTATTATCGGGGATGAGCGGACTATGTACAATCTCATGAAGAAAGAACTTCGTGAGGTTAAGAAGAAGTTTGCGACTCCGCGTTTGAGTTCTCTAGAAGACACTGCGAAAGCAATTGAGATTGATACAGCCAGTCTTATCGCCGAGGAAGATACCTACGTCAGCGTGACCAAGGCAGGTTATATCAAGCGTACCAGCCCACGTTCCTTTTCGGCTTCAACGCTGGAAGAAATTGGCAAACGTGATGACGACCGTTTGATTTTTGTTCAATCTGCCAAGACAACCCAGCATCTCTTGATGTTCACGACGCTTGGAAATGTCATTTATCGACCAATCCATGAATTGGCAGACATTCGTTGGAAGGACATCGGAGAGCATCTGAGCCAAACCATTACAAACTTTGAAACTAACGAAGAAATCCTTTATGTGGAAGTAGTGGATCAGTTTGATGATGCGACAACCTACTTTTCGGCGACTCGTTTCGGTCAAATCAAGCGTGTAGAACGCAAAGAATTCTCTCCATGGCGGACCTATAAATCTAAGTCTGTCAAGTATGCTAAGCTCAAATACGAGACAGACCAGATTGTGGCAGTGACTCCGATTAAACTAGATGATGTTCTCTTGATTAGCCAAAATGGTTATGCCCTTCGTTTCAATATCGAAGAGGTACCAGTTGTCGGTGCTAAGGCTGCAGGTGTCAAAGCTATGAACCTGAAAGCAGATGATGTTCTCCAATCCGCCTTTATCTGTAACACCTCATCCTTCTACCTCTTGACCCAACGTGGAAGTTTGAAACGTGTTTCTATTGACGAAATTCCGGCAACAAGTCGTGCCAAACGTGGCTTACAAGTCTTGCGTGAGTTAAAAAACAAACCGCATCGTGTCTTCTTGGCAGGAGCGGTTGCAGAACAAGGCTTTATTGGTGATCTCTTTAGTACAGATGTGGAAGAGAACGACCAAACGCTGCTTGTTCAATCAAACAAAGGAACAATCTATGAAAGTCGACTACAAGACTTGAACCTGTCAGAACGAACAAGTAACGGTAGCTTCATCTCTGACACGATTTCAGATGAAGAAGTTTTTGATGCTTATCTTAAAGAAGTATTTACAGAAGCCAAATAAGTGAAATGAAGAATCAGTTCTCAGAGCTGATTCTTTTTATTGAAGAAATTTTCTGAAAATTACAAAATATACTTGCTATTTTAGAAAAAAAGTGTAGAATAAAAGAAATAGGTTTTTAGAATAAGGAGTGGAATATGACAGTAACGATTGATTGGGAAAATCTCGGTTTTTCCTATATGAAATTACCTTATCGCTATATTGCTCATTTTAAAAATGGACAATGGAATCAAGGAGAACTTACAGAAGATGCAACTTTGCATATTTCAGAGTCTTCTCCAAGTCTTCACTATGGACAACAAGCATTTGAAGGTTTGAAAGCTTATCGTACTAAGGATGGCAGTATTCAACTTTTCCGTCCTGATGAAAATGCCAAACGTCTGCAACGTACATGTGACCGTCTCTTGATGCCACAAGTGCCGACAGAAATGTTTGTAGAAGCTTGTAAGGCAGTTGTTCGTGCGAATGAAGAATACGTACCACCATACGGAACAGGTGGAACCCTTTATCTTCGTCCTCTTTTGATTGGAGTAGGAGATATTATCGGAGTAAAACCAGCAGAAGAGTACATTTTCACTATCTTTGCCATGCCAGTTGGTAATTACTTTAAAGGTGGTTTGGTTCCAACCAACTTCTTGATTCAGGATGAATACGACCGTGCGGCTCCAAATGGTACAGGTGCGGCTAAGGTTGGTGGAAACTATGCTGCCAGCCTCTTACCAGGGAAATTGGCCAAGTCACGTCATTTCTCAGATGTCATCTATCTAGACCCATCAACTCATACAAAGATTGAAGAAGTCGGATCAGCTAACTTCTTTGGAATTACAGCTGATAATGAATTTGTAACACCATTGAGTCCATCTATCTTGCCATCTATTACCAAGTATTCCTTGCTTTATTTGGCAGAACATCGCTTGGGCTTAACTCCTATTGAGGGGGATGTCCCGATTGATAATCTTGACCGTTTTGTAGAGGCAGGTGCCTGTGGTACAGCAGCGGTTATTTCTCCAATTGGAGGTATTCAACACGGTGATGATTTCCATGTATTCTATAGTGAAACAGAAGTAGGCCCTGTGACTCGTAAATTATATGATGAATTGACTGGTATTCAGTTCGGCGATATTGAAGCGCCAGAAGGTTGGATTGTAAAAGTTGACTAAATTTATCAAACACAAAAACTCCAAATTAGTTGCACTCACTGATATGGAGTTTTTTTCTTGCTAGTTTTAGGATTTTCTTGTAAAATAGAAAAAGTGAAGAGAGGTATGAAATGAGTAAGAAAGATAAAAAAATTGAAATTCAAGTAGCAGATGCCAAGGTTAATGTAGGAAAAGACAGTTTTGAGGGTTATACCTTGACCATTGGTAAGAAAGTAATTGGAGAAATTGCCGAATTAGATGGACAATTTGCCATCATAAAGAATGGGAATGTCGATAGTTTTTATAAAAAATTGGAAAAAGCTGTGGAAATTTTGATTGAAAACTATAATTTAGTAAAATAAGTCTTGTTTTATTGAAAATTTCATGATATAATAGTTTTCGTTAAATATAGGAGAGATAGCGAAGAGGCTAAACGCGGCGGACTGTAAATCCGCTCCTTCGGGTTCGGGGGTTCGAATCCCTCTCTCTCCATTTTACTAATGGGGTATAGCCAAGCGGTAAGGCAAGGGACTTTGACTCCCTCATGCGTTGGTTCGAATCCAGCTACCCCAGTTCTTAGGTAATAATCAAGATAAAAGGCAAAATATCTTAGGGTATTTTATTTTTATAATTGAAAGACGTGAACGATATGAACATGTCCTTGCGGGTGCTTAGGAAAAAAATTATAAGTATGTCAAGTTAAAGAAAACTTGATTGTTGGAGGATTTTTTAGATGAACGAATTTGAAGATTTGCTAAATAGCGTTAGCCAAGTTGAGACTGGTGATGTTGTTAGTGCTGAAGTATTGACAGTTGATGCGACTCAAGCTAACGTTGCAATCTCTGGAACTGGTGTTGAAGGTGTCTTGACTCTTCGCGAATTGACAAACGATCGCGATGCAGATATCAATGACTTTGTTAAAGTAGGAGAAGTATTGGATGTTCTTGTACTTCGTCAAGTAGTTGGTAAAGATACTGATACAGTTACATACCTTGTATCTAAAAAACGCCTTGAAGCTCGCAAAGCATGGGACAAACTTGTTGGTCGCGAAGAAGAAGTTGTTACTGTTAAAGGAACTCGTGCCGTTAAAGGTGGACTTTCAGTAGAATTTGAAGGTGTTCGTGGATTTATCCCAGCTTCAATGTTGGATACTCGTTTCGTACGTAACACTGAGCGTTTTGTAGGTCAAGAATTTGATGCTAAAATCAAAGAAGTTGACGCTAAAGAAAACCGTTTCATCCTTTCACGTCGTGAAGTTGTTGAAGCAGCTACAGCAGCAGCTCGCGCTGAAGTATTCGGTAAATTGGCTGTTGGTGATGTAGTAACTGGTAAAGTTGCACGTATCACAAGTTTCGGTGCTTTCATCGACCTTGGTGGTGTTGACGGATTGGTTCACTTGACTGAATTGTCACATGAACGTAACGTATCACCAAAATCAGTTGTAACTGTTGGTGAAGAAATTGAAGTGAAAATCCTTGATCTTAACGAAGAAGAAGGACGTGTATCACTTTCACTTAAAGCAACAACACCTGGACCATGGGATGGCGTTGAGCAAAAATTGGCTAAAGGTGATGTAGTAGAGGGAACAGTTAAACGTTTGACTGACTTCGGTGCATTTGTTGAAGTATTGCCAGGTATCGATGGACTTGTTCACGTATCACAAATTTCACACAAACGTATTGAAAATCCAAAAGAAGCTCTTAAAGTTGGTCAAGAAGTTCAAGTTAAAGTTCTTGAAGTTAACGCAGATGCAGAGCGCGTATCACTTTCTATCAAAGCTCTTGAAGAGCGTCCAGCTCAAGAAGAAGGACAAAAAGAAGAAAAACGTGCTGCTCGTCCACGTCGTCCAAAACGTCAAGAAAAACGTGATTTCGAACTTCCAGAAACACAAACAGGATTCTCAATGGCTGACTTGTTCGGTGATATCGAACTTTAATCAAATTGAAAATTCACAAAATCCTTTGTTTTCTAAACAAGGGATTTTTCTTTTGTCTGCAAGTCTTTTTTGATATAATAGTTTTATGTTAGAATCAGAAAAACAATCACGTTATCAAATGTTAAATGAAGAGCTCTCTTTTTTATTGGAAGGCGAAACCAATGTTTTGGCTAATCTTTCCAACGCCAGTGCTCTTCTAAAATCACGCTTTCCTAATACTGTATTTGCAGGCTTTTATTTGTTCGATGGAAAGGAATTGGTTTTGGGTCCCTTCCAAGGTGGTGTTTCCTGCATCCGTATTGCACTTGGAAAGGGTGTTTGTGGGGAGGCAGCTCACTTTCAGGAAACTGTTCTAGTTGGAGATGTAACAACTTATCCCAACTATATTGCTTGTGATAGTCGTGCTAAAAGTGAAATTGTTGTGCCGATGGTAAAGAATGGTCAATTGCTCGGGGTTCTGGATCTGGATTCTTCAGAGATTGATGATTATGATGCTATGGATCGAGATTATTTGGAACAATATGTCGCTATTTTGCTTGAAAAGACAGAATGGGACTTTACAATGTTTGGGGAGAAAGCCTAATGTATCAAGCTCTTTATCGAAAATATAGAAGTCAAAACTTCTCCCAGTTGGTTGGACAGGAAGTTGTGGCTAAGACTCTTAAACAAGCAGTAGAGCAAGAGAAAATAAGTCATGCCTATCTTTTTTCTGGTCCACGTGGAACGGGAAAAACCAGTGTAGCCAAGATTTTTGCCAAAGCTATGAACTGTCCAAAACAAGTGGGTGGTGAACCATGTAATAACTGCTATATTTGTCAAGCAGTGACAGATGGTAGTTTAGAAGATGTCATTGAAATGGATGCGGCTTCTAATAATGGGGTGGATGAAATTCGCGAAATTCGTGATAAATCTACCTACGCTCCTAGTCTTGCTCGTTATAAGGTTTATATCATAGATGAGGTTCACATGCTGTCTACAGGAGCTTTTAATGCCCTCCTAAAGACGCTGGAAGAGCCAACACAGAATGTGGTCTTTATTTTGGCTACTACTGAATTGCACAAGATACCTGCGACTATTCTATCCCGTGTGCAACGTTTTGAATTTAAATCGATTAAGACACAGGATATTAAGGAACATATTCACTATATCTTAGACAAAGAAAATATCAGTTCTGAACCAGAGGCTGTGGAAATCATTGCTAGACGGGCTGAAGGTGGAATGCGAGACGCCTTGTCTATTTTGGATCAAGCCCTAAGTTTAACACAGGGAAATGAATTGACGACTGCCATTTCTGAAGAAATTACTGGCACTATTAGCCTATCAGCCTTGGATGATTATGTGGCTGCCTTGTCTCAACAGGATGTTACCAAGGCCTTGTCTTGCTTGAATCTTCTTTTTGACAATGGTAAGAGCATGACTCGTTTTGTGACCGATCTTTTGCACTATTTAAGAGACTTGTTAATTGTTCAAACAGGTGGGGAAAATACTCATCATAGCCTAGTCTTTGTGGAAAATTTGGGACTTCCTCAAGAAAATCTGTTTGAAATGATTCGCTTAGCGACAGTCAGTTTAGCAGATATTAAGTCTAGTTTGCAGCCCAAGATTTACGCTGAGATGATGACCATTCGTTTAGCGGAGATTAAACCTGAACCGGCTCTTTCAGGGGCGGTTGAAAGTGAAATTTCTGCACTGAGACAGGAAATTGCCCGTCTCAAACAAGAACTCGCCAATGTAGGAACTGTGCCCAAGCCAACAAGTCCAGCTCCTAGTCGACCAGTTACGGGCAAAACAGTCTATCGTGTCGATCGCAATAAAGTGCAATCTATCTTACAAGAGGCCGTCGAAAATCCTGATTTAGCACGTCAAAATCTGATTCGTTTGCAAAATGCCTGGGGAGAGGTAATTGAAAGTCTAGGTGGTCCTGATAAGGCTTTGCTAGTTGGTTCTCAACCGGTTGCGGCCAATGAACACCATGCCATTCTTGCTTTTGAATCTAATTTCAATGCTGGTCAAACCATGAAACGGGACAATCTCAACACCATGTTTGGCAACATTCTCAGTCAGGCAGCAGGTTTTTCACCTGAGATTTTAGCTATTTCAATGGAGGAATGGAAAGAAGTTCGCGCAGCTTTTTCAGCCAAAGCTAAATCTTCTCAAGTTGAAAAAGAAGCAGAAGAAAGCCTGATTCCGGAAGGATTTGAATTTTTGGCTGATAAAGTGAAGGTAGAGGAAGACTAAAGAAAGATTTCATGATACAATAAGTTTATGAATAGACAACAATTTATTATTATCGCACTGTTTACAGCTGTTGAGACCTATTTTTTCAATGAAGCCTGGATGACTGGTCGCTATATTATGGCAGCCTTTTGGGCCATTTTGCTCTTTAGAAATTTCCGAGTTAGTTACTTGATGGGCAAGATTGTAGATGTCATTGACCAGCATTTGAAAGGAAAAGACTAGTCCTCAGCTTCTAGACAAAATCAAAGCCTTTTAGGCTTTTTTTTGTTATACTATAAAAGTATATTTATTGACCTTTTACCGTATTTTCTAGGAGAAATTAAGTATGTTTCTAGGAAGTACTGTAAAGGCCTTGAAAAAGAAAGGAACTATCATGTCAGTATTAGAGATCAAAGATCTTCACGTTGAGATTGAAGGAAAAGAAATTTTAAAAGGGGTTAACCTGACCCTGAAAACAGGAGAAATTGCCGCTATCATGGGACCAAATGGTACTGGTAAATCGACTCTTTCTGCCGCTATCATGGGAAATCCAAACTATGAAGTCACTAAAGGTGAAGTCTTGTTTGATGGCGTAAACATCCTTGAGTTGGAAGTGGACGAGCGTGCGCGTATGGGGCTTTTCCTTGCTATGCAATACCCATCAGAAATTCCTGGTATTACTAACGCTGAGTTTCTTCGTGCAGCTATGAATGCTGGTAAAGAAGATGATGAAAAGATTTCAGTTCGCGAGTTCATCACTAAGCTGGATGAAAAAATGGAATTACTCAACATGAAAGAAGAAATGGCTGAGCGTTACCTCAACGAAGGATTCTCTGGTGGTGAGAAAAAACGTAATGAAATTCTTCAACTTTTGATGTTGGAACCAACATTTGCCCTTTTGGATGAGATTGACTCTGGCCTTGATATTGACGCTCTTAAAGTTGTTTCTAAAGGTGTTAATGCCATGCGTGGTGAAGGCTTTGGTGCTATGATTATCACTCACTACCAACGTCTTTTGAACTACATCACACCAGATGTGGTACACGTGATGATGGAAGGTCGTGTTGTCCTTTCTGGTGGTCCAGAATTGGCTGCGCGTTTGGAACGTGAAGGATACGCAAAACTAGCTGAAGAACTTGGTTACGACTACAAGGAAGAATTGTAATTCCCTCGTATCTTTTAGGAGAAGTAAATGACTAAAGAAAATATTAAACTTTTTTCAGAAATGCACGCTGAACCAGGCTGGTTGGTAGACCTTCGTCAAAAAGCTTTTGATAAGATTGAGAGTTTAGAATTACCAGTTATTGAGCGTGTCAAATTCCACCGTTGGAATCTGGGTGATGGAACGATTACAGAAAGTGAGCCGTCAGCAAATGTTCCAGATTTCACAGCTCTAGATAATCACTTGAAGTTGGTGCAAGTAGGAACTCAAACAGTTTTTGAACAGATTCCAGTTGAGTTGGCTGAACAGGGTGTTGTTTTCACAGACTTTCACTCAGCTTTAGAAGAAATTCCAGAACTTGTAGAGGAATTCTTCATGTCATCTGTTAAGTATGACGATGACAAATTAGCAGCCTACCATACAGCTTATTTCAACAGTGGTGCTGTTCTCTACATTCCTGATAATGTTGAGATTAAAGAACCAATCGAAGGAATTTTCTATCAAGACAGTGACAGTGATGTGCCGTTTAATAAGCATATTATGATTATCGCTGGTAAAAACTCTAAGATTAGTTATCTAGAACGTTTAGAGTCACGCGGTGAAGGAAGTGCCAAAGCAACTGCCAATATCACAGTCGAAGTGATTGCACGTTCTGGTGCGCAAGTAAAATTTGCGGCTATTGACCGTCTAGGTGAAAATGTCACTGCCTATATTAGTCGTCGTGGTAAATTGGGCAACGATGCAAGCATTGACTGGGCAATCGGTGTCATGAACGAAGGAAATGTCGTTGCGGACTTTGATAGCGATTTGATTGGAAATGGTAGTCATGCTGACCTTAAAGTCGTAGCTCTTTCAAGTGGCCGTCAGGTACAAGGGATTGATACCCGAGTAACTAACTATGGTTGCAACTCAATTGGAAATATCCTGCAACATGGAGTTATCCTTGAAAAAGCAACTTTGACCTTTAACGGTATCGGTCACATCATCAAGGGTGCTAAGGGAGCCGATGCGCAGCAAGAGAGTCGTGTTCTCATGCTTTCAGACCAAGCGCGTTCAGATGCCAACCCAATTCTTTTGATTGACGAAAATGACGTTACTGCTGGTCACGCTGCTTCTATCGGACAGGTGGATCCAGAGGACATGTACTACCTCATGAGCCGTGGCTTGGATAAGGCAACTGCAGAGCGTTTGGTTGTTCGTGGTTTCCTTGGATCCGTTATCGTTGAGATTCCAGTCAAAGAAGTTCGTGATGAAATGATTGCAACTATTGAAGAAAAATTGTCAAAACGCTAAGGGGAAGCCTATGTTAGATGTAGAAGCGATTCGCAAGGATTTTCCAATTTTAGACCAGATTGTTAATGATGAACCTCTGGTCTATCTGGACAATGCTGCGACGACACAAAAACCACTAGCAGTTCTGGAGACGATTAATCGCTACTATGAACAGGATAATGCCAATGTTCACCGTGGTGTTCATACCTTGGCTGAAAGGGCAACAGCGTCCTATGAGGCGGCTCGTGAAACCATACGTAAGTTTATCAATGCTGGTTCTACAAAGGAAGTTCTCTTTACAAGAGGAACGACAACCAGTCTTAACTGGGTGGCACGATTTGCTGAGGAAGTCTTGACTGAGGGAGACCAGGTCTTGATTTCTGTCATGGAACACCATTCTAATATCATTCCTTGGCAGGAAGCTTGCCGCAAGACTGGAGCGGAGCTTGTCTATGCCTATCTCGAGGATGGAGCTCTGGATATGGATGACTTGCGAGCTAAATTGACTGATAAGGTCAAGTTTGTTTCGCTAGCTCATGCCTCAAATGTTCTGGGTGTGGTTAATCCAATCAAAGAAATTACTCAATTGGCCCACAAAGTTGGAGCCATCATGGTGGTGGATGGTGCTCAATCTACGCCTCATATGAAGATTGATGTGCAGGACTTGGATGTGGACTTCTTTGCCTTTTCAGGTCACAAGATGGTTGGTCCAACTGGTATTGGTGTCCTTTACGGCAAAGAAAAGTATCTGGAGCAAATGTCACCAGTAGAATTTGGTGGTGAAATGATTGATTTCGTCTATGAGCAGTCTGCTAGTTGGAAGGAATTGCCTTGGAAATTCGAGGCAGGAACTCCCAATATGGCAGGTGCTATCGGCCTTGCTGCTGCAGTGGATTATCTAGAAAAAATTGGCATGGATGCCATTGAAGCCCATGAACAGGAATTAATTTCATACGTATTTCCAAAACTGCAGGCAATTGAGGGATTGACTATTTATGGTTCGCAGGACTTGGCTCAACGTTCGGGTGTTATTGCCTTTAACCTAGGCGATCTCCATCCTCACGACCTTGCGACGGCTCTGGATTATGAAGGAGTAGCTGTTCGAGCGGGCCATCACTGTGCGCAACCCTTGCTTCAGGATTTGGATGTCCCAGCAACCGCTCGTGCAAGTTTTTATATCTACAATACCAAGGCAGATTGCGACAAGCTAGTCGATGCCTTACAAAAGACAAAGGAGTTTTTCAATGGCACTTTCTAAACTAGATAGCCTTTATATGGCAGTGGTAGCGGACCATTCGAAAAATCCACATCACCAAGGGAAGTTAGAAGACGCTGAACAAATCAGTCTCAACAATCCGACCTGTGGAGATGTCATCAACCTCTCTGTCAAGTTTGATGCAGATGACCGCTTGGAGGATATCGCTTTTCTAAACTCGGGTTGTACTATTTCAACTGCCTCTGCAAGCATGATGTCAGATGCCGTTTTAGGAAAAACCAAACAAGAAATCTTAGAACTAGCGACCATTTTTTCTGAAATGGTTCAAGGTCAAAAAGATGAGCGTCAAGACCAACTTGGTGATGCGGCCTTCTTATCAGGTGTTGCCAAATTTCCTCAACGAATCAAGTGTGCAACCCTAGCTTGGAATGCCCTGAAGAAAACAATTGAAAATCAAGAAAACAAGTAAGGCAAGTTTCTTTTGTCTTATAAATCAGTAGAAATGAAGAATGAAAGAAAGGATATTATGGCTGAAGAAAGAGTAGAACCAAAACCAATTGACCTTGGTGAATATAAATTTGGTTTCCATGACGATGTAGAGCCTGTCCTATCGACAGGAAAAGGATTGAATGAAGATGTCATTCGTGAACTATCAGCTGCCAAGGGAGAACCTGAGTGGATGCTAGAATTCCGTTTGAAGTCTTATGAAACCTTTAAAAAAATGCCCATGCAAACTTGGGGAGCAGACTTGTCAGAGATTGATTTTGATGACCTGATTTATTATCAAAAACCATCTGATAAGCCAGCCCGTTCTTGGGATGACGTTCCTGAAAAGATTAAAGAAACCTTTGAACGTATCGGGATTCCGGAAGCTGAGCGTGCTTATCTAGCTGGTGCCTCTGCCCAGTACGAGTCAGAAGTGGTTTATCACAACATGAAGGAAGAGTTTGAGAAGTTAGGGATTATCTTTACAGATACTGATTCTGCTCTCAAGGAATACCCAGACTTGTTTAAACAATACTTCGCTAAGTTGGTACCGCCAACAGATAACAAGTTGGCAGCCCTTAACTCAGCAGTGTGGTCAGGTGGAACCTTTATCTACGTACCAAAAGGGGTCAAGGTAGATATTCCGCTTCAAACTTACTTCCGTATCAACAACGAAAATACTGGTCAGTTTGAACGTACTTTGATTATCGTTGATGAGGGAGCAAGTGTCCATTATGTAGAAGGTTGTACAGCACCAACTTATTCAAGTAATAGCTTGCATGCTGCAATCGTAGAAATTTTTGCCTTGGACGGGACCTATATGCGTTATACAACCATCCAAAACTGGTCTGATAATGTCTATAACTTGGTAACCAAACGTGCCAAAGCCTTGAAAGATGCGACTGTTGAGTGGATTGATGGAAACTTGGGTGCTAAAACAACCATGAAATACCCATCTGTTTACCTTGATGGAGAAGGAGCGCGTGGTACTATGCTCTCTATCGCCTTTGCCAATGCAGGGCAACACCAAGATACGGGTGCTAAGATGATCCACAATGCTCCACATACCAGCTCGTCTATTGTGTCTAAATCCATCGCTAAAGGTGGAGGAAAGGTTGACTACCGTGGACAGGTAACCTTTAATAAAAATTCTAAGAAATCTGTTTCTCACATCGAGTGTGACACCATTATCATGGATGACTTGTCAGCATCAGATACGATTCCATTTAATGAAATTCATAACTCGCAAGTTGCTTTGGAACACGAAGCCAAGGTTTCTAAGATTTCAGAAGAACAGCTCTATTACCTCATGAGCCGTGGATTGTCAGAATCTGAGGCAACTGAGATGATTGTCATGGGATTTGTAGAACCTTTTACAAAAGAGCTTCCAATGGAATATGCAGTTGAGCTGAACCGTTTGATTAGCTATGAAATGGAAGGATCAGTTGGGTAAGAATATGTAGAATCTGAGCAGGATTTATTTCTGTTCAGATTTTTTTGAAAAATAATATTATAAATATTCACAAAATTGCTTTTATATGATAAAATAAAACAATCATATTTAATGGAGATGACCTATGAATATTTTTAGAACTAAAGATGTTAGCCTGGGACGTAGTGAAATGTACCGTCATTTAAAAGTATGGGATTTGATTTTATTAGGAATTGGTGCCATGGTAGGAACTGGGATTTTTACCATTACAGGAACCGCAGCAGCAACGCTTGCTGGTCCGTCACTGGTTATATCCATAGTGATTTCTGCCCTGTGTGTTTCTTTATCTGCCCTCTTTTTCGCAGAATTTGCCTCTCGTGTTCCTGCAACTGGTGGTGCTTATAGTTATTTGTATGCAATTTTGGGTGAATTACCAGCTTGGATTGCTGGATGGTTGACGATCATGGAATTTATGACAGCAGTTTCTGGTGTGGCCTCTGGTTGGGCCGCTTATTTTAAAGGCTTACTCAGTAACTATAGTATTTCAATGCCTCAAGCCTTGAATGGGACCTTTAATCCTGAGCAGGGTACCTATATAGACCTTTTACCTATTTTGGTATTAACACTGGTAACCGGTTTAGTTTTATTAAATTCCAAGGCAGCCTTGCGTTTTAATTCGCTTCTAGTCGTCTTGAAATTCTCTGCTCTCGCTTTGTTTATTCTAGTTGGTATCTGGTATATTAAACCAGAAAATTGGTCCAACTTTGCTCCCTTTGGTTTTGGTCAAATTTATGGTGGGAGTACTGGAATAATGGCAGGAGCATCTTTGATGTTCTTTGGTTTCCTAGGATTTGAATCTATTTCTATGGCTGTTGATGAAATTCAAAATCCACAAAAGAATGTCCCACGAGGTATTGTTTTGTCATTGACAATCGTAACGATTCTCTATGCTTTGGTTACATTAGTATTGACAGGGATTGTTCACTACAGCCAACTCAATGTGGACGATGCTGTAGCATTTTCATTGCGAAGTATAGGAATTGGTTGGGCAGCTAATTATGTATCATTAGTGGCTATTTTGACACTAATAACAGTATGTATTTCTATGACTTATGCCTTATCGCGTATGATTTACAGTTTAGCACGTGATGGTCTTTTACCTCGAAGTTTTAAGCAATTAAGCAAAACAAGCCGTGTTCCTAAAAATGCGACCATCTTAACTGGAGTTGCTTCTGCAATTGCAGCAGGAGTGTTTCCACTGGCTAGTATTGCAGCCTTTCTAAATATTTGTACGCTTGCTTATCTTATCTTATTGGCTTATGGAATTATAAAACTTAGAAAGGATAAGGGAATGCCTAAAGAAGGAGAATTCAAAACTCCCCTAGTTCCCTTGTTGCCGATTCTCTCGATTCTAATCTGTCTTTCCTTTATGCTTCAATATAGTGTAGAAACATGGATTGCGTTTGGAATTGCTCTTGTAGTTGGACTTGTGATTTACTTTACTTATGGCTATCGTCATTCTACACTTTCTGAATAGAGAAAAAGCTGGAACTTCCCAGCTTTTTCTTTATTCTTTTATATAGGTAAATCCTTCTCCAAGGATTTCGTGAGCTTCAGTAATAGTTATAAAGGCTTGAGGATCAACTTGATGAATCATATCTTTCATTTTTACAATTTCATTACGACCAACAATACAATAGATGATTTTTAAATCTTTTTTACTATAGTAGCCTTGACCAGAAAGAAAGGTTACCCCACGTCCGAGTTCATCATTAATCTTTTTAGCTAATTTATCAGGATACTGAGTAATAATTATAAAGCCTTTTCCGGCGTAGCCACCTTCTCCAATAAAATCAATGACACGTGTGATGATAAAATCGAACAAAAGTGTATAGGTAACTAGACGAAGATCTTGGAAGAGTATTAAAATTAACATTAGGATAAAGAAGTCAATCCCAAAAAGCAATTTACCGATGGATATATTCGTATATTTGTTTAGGATACGAGCAACAATATCAGATCCACCGGTTGTTCCACCAGCATTGAAAATAACTCCTAACCCGATTCCAAGCAGAACACCGGAAACCAAGGAAACGATTATCAAATCACCTTGTAAATCAAACTGTAAGGGAATACGTTCAAATACTGCCAACCAAACAGATAGAGAAAAAGTACCTAGAAGGCTTGAATAGAGGGTTTTAGGTCCAAATATTTTCCAAGCCAAAATGAATAAGGGAATATTAATTAAAAGATTCATCAAGGAGACAGGAATCTTGAAGAGATAGTATGTAATTAGGGTGACACCAGTTGCTCCTCCCTCGAAGAGATGATGGGGAACAACAAAATAGGTAAGACCAAAAGCATAAATAGCTGCACCCAGTATGATGGTGATAATAGGCTGTATTTTTCGAAGCATGATTTTCCCTCGCTTTTCTATAGATTGATTATACCAAAATTTCAAATTTTTTCATTGGATCCCTTATGATTTTTTAACAATTTTTTGATATAATAAGAGTGAAAAATCTAATTCCTATCTAGTATAATAGAAAGATTGATTATATGACAAAAGTAAAAATTGTAACAGATTCTTCTGTTACTATCGAACCAGAAGTTGTTAAAGAACTTAATATTACAGTTGTTCCCCTATCGGTTATGATTGATAGCGTGCTTTATTCGGACTCAGATTTGAAAGAAGGTGAGTTCCTTCATCTTATGCAACAAAGTAAGAATCTTCCTAAAACGAGTCAACCCCCAGTAGGAGTATTTGCTGAGGTTTTTGAAGAGTTAGGAAAAGATGGTAGTCAAATTCTTGCAATACATATGTCTCATGCCTTGTCTGGAACGGTTGAGGCTGCTCGTCAAGGTGCAAGTTTATCTGCTGCGGATGTGACAGTTATTGATAGCTCATTTACCGATCAGGCTATGAAGTTTCAGGTTGTTGAAGCCGCAAAACTTGCTAAAGAAGGAAAAGATTTAGAAACAATTGTAGTTGCCGTTGAAGAAATCAAACAAGACACAGAACTTTACATTGGGGTTTCAACTTTAGAAAACTTAGTGAAAGGTGGACGTATCGGACGTGTGACAGGTTTGTTAAGTTCCCTTTTGAACATTCGTGTTGTGATGCAGATGAAAGATCATGAATTGCAACCTATTGTTAAAGGTCGCGGTGCTAAAACGTTTAAAAAATGGTTAGACGAGTTGGTAGAAACTCTTTCTCATAAAGCGGTTGCTGAAATTGGGATTTCCTATGCAGGAAATAATGAGTGGGCTAATGAAATGAAGAGTTTATTGCAAAAATATGTTGAAAAACCGATATCAGTTTTAGAAACAGGTTCTATTATTCAAACTCATACAGGAGAAAATGCATGGGCTATTTTAATACGATATGTTTCATAAAAAAATAGTGAAAATTCATTCAAAATAGTGTTTTTGACTTGACCTACGGGAGTTTTTAGGATATGATTATATTTGTTAATTAGAAATTATTTGGAGGATTTTTTAACATGGCAAACAAACAAGATTTGATCGCTAAAGTAGCAGAAGCTACAGATTTAACTAAGAAAGATTCAGCAGCAGCAGTTGAAGCTGTATTTGCAGCAGTAACTGAGTATCTTGCAGCTGGAGAAAAAGTTCAATTGATCGGTTTTGGTAACTTTGAAGTTCGTGAGCGTGCTGCACGTAAAGGTCGCAACCCACAAACTGGTAAAGAAATCAAAATTGCAGCTTCTAAAGTTCCAGCATTCAAAGCTGGTAAAGCTCTTAAAGACGCTGTTAAATAATGACACTTTAAAAAGTCTATTGCATCAAGCTTTCTAGCTTGGTCGATAGGCTTTTTTGTTGCTTTGGGGCATTTTGGGGGCATAGACTAATACTTTTCTATGACATCTGCAACGATTGTTTTCATTTGTTTAGTAATATGAGTATAAATTTGTGGCGTTGTTTTAGCATATGAGTATCCAACACGATCAAAACGGTGTGAGATAAGGAATCTTTTGGAAAATAGTCTTGCAGTCTTTAGGGGAAAAGAAAAAAGGCTCTCATTAAATGAGAACCTAGTTACAATTAGTTTTTAGAAGCAGCTTGGAATTCTGGGTTTTTCCAAGCTTCGTCAATAATAGCTTGTAATTCTTTAGCAGATGCTTGCATTTTTTGAGTTTCTGCGTCGTTCAATGGGATATTTACTGGACGAACGATACCGTGTGCACCAACGATAGCTGGTTGACCGATAAAGACGTTCTCAACACCGTATTGACCTTCTTGGAATACAGAAAGTGGAAGTACTGCATTTTCATCGTCAAGGATTGCTTTTGTGATACGAGCGAGGGCTACAGCGATACCGTAGTATGTAGCTCCTTTTTTGTTGATGATTGAGTAAGCAGCATCACGAACTGAGATGAAGAGCTCTACAAGGTCAGCTTCATCTAAGTCACGGTTAGCTTGTAGCCATTGTTCCAATTTAACACCTGCAACGTTAGCGTGAGACCAAACAGCAAACTCAGAGTCACCGTGTTCACCCATGATGTAGGCATGAACTGAACGAGCATCAACACCGATTTTTTCAGCAAGTGCTTGACGGAAACGAGCTGAGTCAAGTGAAGTACCTGAACCGATAACACGTTCTTTAGGGAATCCAGAGAATTTCCAAGTTGAGTAAGTCAAGACGTCAACTGGGTTAGCAGCGACAAGGAAGATACCTTTGAAACCTGATTCAACAACTTGTGTTACGATTGATTTGTTGATAGCAAGGTTCTTACCTACAAGGTCAAGGCGAGTTTCACCTGGTTTTTGAGGAGCACCAGCTGTGATAACAACAAGATCAGCATCCGCACAATCTTCATATTTAGCAGCGTAGATTTTCTTTGGTGAAGTAAATGCAAGGGCGTGGCTAAGGTCTTCAGCATCACCAACTGCTTTTTCAAACAATTGAGGAATTTCAATAATACCAAGTTCTTGTGCGATTCCTTGAGTAACAAGAGCAAAAGCGTAAGATGAACCTACAGCACCATCACCGACAAGAATAACTTTTTTGTGTTGTTTAGTTGAAGTCATTATTCTAAACATCTCCTTAATTTTATTTAGGGATTTCCCCAGTTATTTTAATTTTATCACTTTTAAAAAGCTTTGTCACGGATATGCTTTGCAGTTCTTGATGTAAACGTTTTAGCGATTTTAGATACCTGAAATATAGAGGACATTATGGTATAATATAGTTAATTACTAATAGTGAAATGAGGCATTTATTAATGCAGGATAGAAATTTAGTGAATGTCAATCTGACAAAGGAGATGAAGACCAGCTTTATCGATTATGCCATGAGTGTTATCGTTGCGCGGGCCCTTCCTGATGTTCGAGATGGCTTAAAACCCGTTCACCGTCGGATTCTCTACGGAATGAATGAATTGGGAGTTACTCCAGACAAACCCCATAAAAAATCAGCTCGTATTACAGGGGATGTCATGGGTAAATATCACCCACACGGGGATTCCTCTATCTATGAAGCCATGGTCCGTATGGCTCAATGGTGGAGCTACCGATACATGCTTGTCGATGGACATGGAAACTTTGGTTCTATGGATGGAGACGGTGCTGCGGCCCAGCGTTACACTGAGGCTCGTATGAGCAAGATTGCTCTGGAGATGCTTCGTGATATTAACAAAAATACAGTTGATTTCGTTGATAACTATGATGCCAATGAACGTGAACCTTTAGTCCTTCCAGCTCGTTTTCCAAATCTTTTAGTTAATGGAGCTACTGGTATTGCTGTTGGGATGGCAACCAATATTCCACCTCATAACTTGGGAGAAACTATTGATGCAGTGAAGTTAGTTATGGACAATCCTGAAGTGACTACTAAGGACTTGATGGAAGTCTTGCCTGGTCCAGATTTTCCAACTGGTGCCCTTGTTATGGGGAAATCAGGCATTCATAAGGCTTACGAAACTGGTAAAGGTTCTATTGTTCTTCGTTCTCGTACTGAAATCGAAGAAACCAAGACTGGTCGTGAGCGCATCGTTGTGACAGAATTTCCTTATATGGTTAATAAAACCAAGGTGCATGAGCATATTGTTCGTTTGGTTCAGGAAAAACGCATTGAGGGCATCACAGCAGTCCGTGATGAGTCAAACCGTGAAGGTGTTCGATTTGTTATTGAAGTTAAGCGTGATGCCTCAGCCAATGTTATACTTAATAACCTCTTCAAGATGACCCAGATGCAAACCAACTTTGGTTTCAATATGCTTGCTATCCAAAATGGTGTACCGAAGATTTTGTCCCTTCGTCAGATTTTGGATGCTTATATCGAGCACCAAAAAGAAGTGGTTGTTCGTCGGACTCGTTTTGATAAGGAAAAAGCAGAAGCGCGTGCTCATATCTTAGAAGGTCTCTTGATTGCGCTAGACCATATCGACGAAGTGATTCGTATCATCCGTGCTAGTGAAACGGATGCGGAAGCACAAGCTGAGTTGATGAGCAAATTCAAGTTATCTGAACGTCAAAGTCAAGCTATTCTTGATATGCGTCTTCGTCGTTTGACAGGTTTGGAACGCGATAAGATTCAGTCTGAGTATGATGATCTCTTGGCTCTGATTGCGGATTTAGCAGATATTCTTGCTAAACCAGAACGTGTTTCTCAAATCATTAAAGATGAATTAGACGAAGTTAAGCGTAAGTTTGGTGACCAACGTCGTACTGAATTGATGGTCGGTGAGGTCTTAAGCCTCGAAGATGAGGATTTGATTGAAGAATCGGATGTCTTAATTACACTGTCTAACAAGGGATACATCAAACGTCTCGACCAAGCTGAGTTCACCGCTCAAAAACGTGGTGGTCGTGGTGTTCAAGGTACAGGTGTTAAGGATGATGATTTTGTTCGTGAGTTAGTGTCAACTAGCACCCATGATCACCTACTCTTCTTTACAAATAAAGGCCGTGTTTATCGCCTGAAAGGCTATGAAATTCCTGAGTATGGCCGTACTGCTAAGGGATTACCAATAGTTAATCTTTTGAAATTGGATGAAGGTGAAAGTATTCAGACCATCATCAATGTTGAGTCTGAACGTAGTGATGATGCTTACCTCTTCTTCACAACCCGTCATGGTATTGTGAAGAGAACCAGCGTTAAGGAATTTGCTAACATTCGTCAAAATGGACTCAAGGCTTTGAACCTCAAGGATGAAGATGAGTTGATTAATGTCTTGTTGACGGAAGAAGATACGGATATTATCATTGGTACCAAGCTTGGTTATGCAGTTCGCTTTAATCAATCAGCCGTTCGAGGCATGAGTCGTATCGCTACGGGTGTGAAAGGTGTCAATCTTCGTGAAGGAGATACAGTAGTTGGTGCTAGTGTGATTACAGACCAGGACGAGGTTCTTATCATCACAGAAAAAGGATATGGTAAGCGCACAGTTGCGACTGAATATCCAACAAAAGGTCGTGGTGGTAAAGGAATGAAGACGGCTAATGTAGCTGAAAAAAATGGTCCTCTATCAGGTCTTTTGACTGTTAAAGGTAATGAAGATTTGATGATTATCACTGATACAGGTGTCATGATTCGAACCAACGTTGCCAATATTTCACAAACAGGGCGCTCAACTATGGGAGTTAAAGTGATGCGCTTGGATCAGGATGCTAAAATTGTGACCTTTACAACGGTAGAAGCGTCAGAAAAAGAAGAAGTTGGGACAGAAAACGAAATAGAAGGTGAAGCATAATGTCTCATAAAAAGAATAATAAGAAAACAAATCGTAAAAATTTACTAATCAATGTCTTGGCAGGATTCTTAATCCTCTTGTCACTGGCATTAATCTTTAATTCAAAAATTCGTGATATCTTCATGGTTTGGAATACTAACAAGTATCAAGTTAGCCAGGTATCAAAAGAAAAATTGGAAGAAAATAAAGATACAGAAGGTAATTTTGACTTTGACTCAGTAAAAGCCATTTCGTCAGAAGCTGTCTTATCCTCACAATGGGATTCACAAAAATTACCAGTTATTGGTGGGATTGCTATTCCTGAAGTAGAAATTAACTTGCCTATTTTTAAAGGTCTTGATAATGTCAATCTCTTCTATGGAGCTGGTACGATGAAGCGTGACCAAGTGATGGGGAAAGGAAACTATTCACTTGCGAGCCATCACATCTTCACGGCGGAAAATGCCAGTCAGATGCTATTTTCTCCATTATCACGTGCTAAAAATGGAATGAAAATTTATCTAACCGATAAGGATAAGGTTTATACTTATGTCATTCATGAGGTCAAGCATGTGACACCAGATCGTGTCGATGAGATTGATGACCGTAGTGGAGTTGATGAAATCACACTTGTGACTTGTGTGGACTATGATGCGACAGAGCGGATTATCGTTAAAGGTGACTTAAAAGAAGAAAAAGATTATTCACAAACCCCTGAAGAAATTCTAACAGCTTTCAATCAACCATATAAACAGCGCTATTAATAGTTAAAGAATCAGTAAACATTTAGTTTTACTGATTCTTTTTACATTGCTTTGTAATCGTGCTAAGTAATGCTAAATCAATACAAATATTATCATTTTTCAAAAACAATTACCTATTTTAATATTTTATGCTATAATACTAAGTATAAAAAATAGGAGATGTTTATGAGTTCTTCAGAGTTTATTTCGAAGATTGATTATTATTGCCACAAGAAAGAAAGTCTTTTCAAGCAAAGTAAATTCAAGTATGCGATTCGTTCTATGTTTGCAGGTGCTTTTTTAACCTTCAGTACAGCTGCTGGTGCTATTGGTGCAGATTTACTTAATAGTATTGTTCCAAGTAGTGGGTATTTCCTTTTCCCATTTGTTTTTGCTTGGGGGCTGGTTTATATTGTCTTCCTAAATGCGGAATTGGTAACTTCCAATATGATGTATTTAACAGCAGGTGCATTTTTGAAAAAGATTGATTGGAAAAAGGCAATGATTATTTTACTCTATTGTACTTTGTTTAATCTCATTGGTGCCTTGGTGGCTGGATGGGCCTTTGCCAACTCGTCAGCCTTTTCCCATTTGACCCATGATAGCTTCCTTCCTAAGCTTGTAGCCAAGAAATTGGCGCGTCCAAGTGATTTAGTCCTGCTTGAGGGAATTCTTGCCAATGTATTTGTAAATATTGCCATTCTTTCATCTATACTAGTCAAAGATGGTGCTGCCAAACTATGGATTATTTTATCAGCTATTTCCATGTTTGTCTTCTTGTCCAATGAGCACATCGCTGCTAATTTTGCTTCCTTTAGTATTATGAAATTCAGCATGATTGCTGATCAAGTACCTCACTTTGATCTTCCAAATATCCTTCGACATTGGGGTGTAACCTTTATTGCTAACTTTATAGGTGGAGGTCTTCTGATTGGTTTACTGTATGCCTTTCTAAATAAGAATGAAGATACATATGTTGATTAAGAAGAGTTAGTGTATCAGGGAGAATCAGAACGATTCTCTCTTTTTCTTTTACAAAATAGGCTTGCAGAGAAAATCGTTTTTAAATTGTAAAAATAAAATATATTAAATAGAATAAAAGTTATTCCATGCAACCTCAATATTCTGATAACTAAAACTTCTAAAAGCTTATTATTAAAACAATGTAAACGATTACTGGTTTTATAAATTTATTAAAAATGCAATTAGGAAAGGCTTTTCATTATATCGATTTTATGTTATAATTATCACAAATAAAAGTTTTAGGAGTTTATCATGGTTTCTTCAGAATTTATCTCAAAGATTGAATTTGCTTGCAAGAAGAAAGAAAGTCTTTATAGTCAAAGCAAATTTAAGTATGCGATTCGTTCTATGTTCGCAGGTGCATTCTTAACTTTCAGTACAGCTGCAGGTGCAGTTGGGGCTGACTTGATTAATAAAATTGCACCAGGTAGTGGACGCTTCCTCTTCCCATTTGTCTTTGCTTGGGGATTGGCCTACATTGTTTTTTTGAATGCCGAGTTGGTAACATCAAACATGATGTTCTTGACTGCTGGTAGTTTCTTGAAAAAAATCTCTTGGAGAAAAACAGCTGAGATTTTGCTTTACTGTACCTTGTTCAACCTTATCGGGGCTTTGATAGCAGGTTGGGGCTTTGCTCATTCGGCAGCCTATGCACATCTGACACACGATAGTTTCATCTCAGGTGTTGTTGAGATGAAGTTAGGTCGCTCAAATGAATTAGTCTTACTTGAGGCGATTTTGGCAAATATTTTCGTAAATATTGCGATTCTTTCATTTGTTTTGGTCAAAGATGGTGGTGCTAAACTATGGCTCGTTTTATCAGCGATTTACATGTTTGTATTCTTAACAAACGAGCACATTGCTGCGAACTTTGCTTCTTTTGCGATTGTAAAATTCAGTGTTGCAGCTGATTCAATTGCTAACTTCGGTGTTGGAAATATGCTTCGTCACTGGGGTGTAACCTTCATTGGTAACTTCATTGGTGGTGGTCTCTTGATGGGTCTTCCATACGCCTTCCTCAATAAAAATGAAGATACTTATGTAGATTAAGACAATGAGCACGATTGAGTCGTGCTTTTTTTCATATTTAAAATATTAAAAATAAGGTAATAGCTATTTCTTATATCAAAATATAGAAAACTGATATTGGTAAACCATAACTTAAGGTGCTACAATATCCTTAATCAAACTATTTGGAGGTCGTTTTATGACTCGTGATTTTAAATTTGAAACCTTACAACTACACGCTGGTCAAGTTGTGGATCCAGCAACTAAGTCTCGTGCAGTGCCGATTTATCAAACAACATCCTTTGTTTTTGATGATACGCAGGAAGGTGCCGATTTGTTTGCCTTGAGAAAACCAGGTAATATCTATACTCGTATTACCAATCCTACAACAGCTGCTTTTGAAGAAAGAATTGCTGCCCTTGAAGGTGGTGTTGGAGCTCTTGCAACAGCATCAGGTATGGCCGCGGTTACTTATACGATTTTGGCTCTTGCACATGCTGGTGATCATGTAGTAGCAGCATCAACTATTTACGGTGGAACCTTCAATCTTTTGAAAGAAACTCTTCCTCGTTATGGGATCACAACAACCTTTGTCGATGTTGATAATTTGGAGGAAGTGGAAGCAGCTATCAATGACAATACCAAGCTTGTTCTGATTGAAACCTTGGGGAATCCTCTGATTAACATTCCTGACTTGGAAAAATTGGCTGAGATTGCTCATAAGCATCATATTCCACTAGTTTCGGATAATACCTTTGCTACACCTTATTTGATTAACGTCTTTTCTCACGGTGTAGATATTGCCATTCACTCTGCGACTAAGTTTATCGGTGGGCATGGTACGACTATTGGAGGAGTGATTGTCGATAGTGGTCGTTTTGATTGGGCAGCTTCAGGGAAATTCCCTCAATTTGTTGAGGAAGATCCAAGCTACCACAATTTGAGCTATACTCGTGATGTGGGTGCAGCAGCCTTTATTATCGCTGTCCGTGTTCAATTGCTTCGTGATACAGGTGCAGCCTTGTCGCCATTTAATGCCTTCTTGTTACTCCAAGGACTGGAAACCCTTTCTCTTCGTGTGGAACGCCATGTGCAAAATGCTGAGAAAATTGTTGATTTTCTTGTCAATCATCCTAAGGTAGAAAAGGTCAATTATCCAAAACTTGCTGATAGTCCTTATCATGCCTTGGCTGAGAAATATTTGCCAAAAGGTGTGGGATCAATCTTTACCTTCCATGTTAAAGGTGGGGAGGCCGAAGCTCGCAAGGTAATTGATCATTTAGAAATCTTCTCTGATCTTGCAAACGTAGCAGATGCTAAATCGCTTGTTGTTCATCCAGCTACAACCACTCACGGTCAATTGTCAGAAAAAGATCTAGAAGCAGCAGGTGTCACACCAAACCAAATTCGTTTGTCAATCGGTCTTGAAAATGTAGATGATTTGATTGAAGACTTGCGCTTGGCCTTGGAAAAAATTTAAAGAAAAAGAAGTTAAACAGTGGGTTTCGACTCACTGTTTTTGATTTTCCCTCAGGCATGATATAATGGATAAAGAAGTCTAGAAAGAGGAACGATATGAACGAAATCAAATGCCCTAACTGTGGGGAAGTCTTTACAGTAAATGAAAGTCAGTATGCCGAACTCTTGTCCCAAGTGAGAACGGCAGAGTTTGATAAGGAATTGCACGATCGAATGAAGCAGGAACTGGCCTTGGCTGAGCAAAAGGCCATGAATGAACAACAGTCTAAACTAGCTCAAAAAGACCAAGAAATTGCGCAATTACAGAGTCAAATCCAAAACTTTGATACAGAAAAAGAATTGGCCAAGAAAGAGGTTGAACAGACAAGCCATCAGGCTTTATTAGCAAAGGACAAGGAAGTGCAGGCCTTGGAAAACCAATTGGCCACCTTGCGTTTGGAACATGAAAATCAACTACAGAAGACCCTCTCTGACCTAGAAAAAGAACGAGACCAGGTTAAAAATCAGCTTCTCTTGCAAGAAAAAGAAAACGAACTCTCTCTTGCTTCAGTTAAACAAAACTACGAAGCTCAGCTTAAAGCAGCCAGTGAACAAGTCGAATTTTACAAGAATTTCAAGGCTCAACAATCTACAAAAGCAATCGGTGAAAGTCTGGAACACTATGCAGAGAGTGAGTTTAACAAGGTCCGCAGTTTTGCCTTTCCAAATGCCTACTTTGAGAAGGATAACAAGGTCTCTGCGCGTGGGTCTAAGGGGGACTTTATCTTCCGTGAATGTGACGAAAATGGAGTCGAAATTATTTCCATCATGTTTGAGATGAAAAACGAAGCAGATGGAACAGAGAAGAAGCACAAGAATGCGGATTTTTACAAGGAATTAGACAAGGACCGTCGGGAGAAGAACTGTGAATATGCGGTTTTGGTGACCATGCTTGAGGCTGATAATGACTACTTTAACACAGGGATTGTAGACGTCAGCCACGAGTACGAAAAGATGTATGTGGTTCGTCCTCAATTCTTTATCCAGTTGATTGGTCTTTTACGTAATGCGGCGCTTAATTCCCTAAAATACAAGCAGGAGTTGGCCTTGGTTCGCGAGCAAAATATTGACATTACGCACTTTGAGGAAGATTTGGATGCATTTAAACAGGCCTTTGCTAAGAACTATAATTCAGCTTCGACCAACTTTGGTAAAGCTATTGATGAAATCGACAAAGCCATCAAGCGGATGGAAGAGGTCAAAAAATTCCTAACCACATCTGAAAACCAACTTCGCTTAGCTAACAATAAGCTGGAAGATGTTTCCGTCAAAAAATTGACTCGAAAGAATCCAACAATGAAAGCAAAGTTTGAAGCATTGAAGGGGGAGTAAGATTACCTTAAAAACAGGAGTTCCTATGAAAAAAACTTTGAAATTTTCGGATATCTATATTGCATATTTACCACTAGTTGTGTTTCTTCTTAATCTCCTATATGGTCTTTTTAACATTGAAGGGGTAGATGACTCAGACTCAAGATATAGTTTATTATTTGGTGTTTTTGGCCTTGTTCCAACAGTCTTAGGCTACGGAATTAGCTTTTTAGCCAATCTTATTGTAGGTATAACTTATGTGATAAAGGCAAAAAATCGAACGAAATGTCTGATTGCATTCCTATTGATTGGCAATATTTTTTTAGCAATTTTTCTGATGTTTGTGCTAAGATTTAAAATGATCGTTTCCTTTGACTTTATAAAAGATATTGACCTTTGGAGTTTCATTTTTTCATTATTTTTATTTCCGTATTTAGATTGGATTTATCAAAAGGTTGAGTACAATCAAAAAGTGAGTAGAATTGTAGTCATTATAGTATTAGCGGGAACTCTTTCTCCATTTCTAGGTAGTGAAATTCAAACTTACTTGAGAAATAATGCCAAAGTACAACAATTACAAGAGTTTTATCATTCTAGGGATTTGAACTACGAATTAACACTTAAGTCTTCATACTATGATAGTAATATTTCCGATGTAGGTGTCTTTGATGTTTTCGATAAGGGAGTTACCATAAAAGTGGGTGCTAAGTACACGCGTCAAAAATTGAAATATGTTACTTTCATTGATCAAGACTACGGCCTAAAGGAATTTATAAAAAATGCTGTTTCAAGTGATGAAGCTCAAATAGTTCTAAAAGATTTTAAGTCAGTAGTAGAAGATGCTATAAAAAAGAAAGGTTATGATTTATCTGTATTTGATGCTGAAGATCAACCATTAGCTAGCCCAGGTTTTCAAATATCACGTTCGTTTAGAATCACTTCTTTTATTAAAGAAAAAGCAGCTCAAAATCAAAACTCATCTAGTATAGAGAAACAAGCATTTGGAGGATATGCAGCAATTTCTCTTAAAGACTATATGAAAGAGGGAGCCCTTCGTTTACGTTTAAGACTTAGTGAAAGTGACAAATTGAAGTTAGAAGACATTGATTTTTCAGGACTTTCCGATGGACACTACATGATCAATAATGACTATTTTATAGTTAACAACAGAATGTATACAATAGTTGAAGATGAAGGTGATTTTGAAAATTTTTTACTGAGAGAATCTAGTAAACAATTTTATTCGGAGGATTTTTATAAAATTGAAAAGCTTGATTAAATTATTAGCAAATAAAGATGTAAAATTTCTTTATAATATTTGTATTCGATTATCTTCATATTTAGTAGTTGTTGCAGTTTATATAGCAATTTTGGGTTTGTTTTTATTGTTTAAACAGAATATTATTGCAGTAC